>NZ_JAEKCN010000030.1:0-38323 GCF_016405455.1 Pseudomonas sp. MF7453
TCATCACCCACCATTCGCTTCATGTGTTACGCGCAGCGGTAGTTCAGTCGGTTAGAATACCGGCCTGTCACGCCGGGGGTCGCGGGTTCGAGTCCCGTCCGCTGCGCCATATTCGGTCACCTGGAACACTGAACGCCAGGTAGCCATAAGAAACCCGCTCATTGAGCGGGTTTTTTTTCGCCTGCGATTTAACGCGCCTTACGGTGCGTTGCGGCTGTGGCGGTAATCGCTGACGGCCTCGTACACCGCTTTGCGCAGCCGGTTGATGCCGCCGATGGGGCGGTGCGCTTCCAGCCCGAACCAGGGGTTGAACGACTGGTTATCGCACGCCAGGTTCTGCGCCGGCGTGTCGAAGTCCTGGGCGGGAATCCTGACCTTGGCCACGGTTTCATACGGCGCGTCGCTTTCCTTCCATTCGATGCTGGTGTCTTCGATGGGCATGAACGCCTGCGGGTTTTGCCGCTGGATCTGCAGCACAAAACACGCATCTACACGATCGGTGGACAGTTGCTGGTTGAGCGCGCTGCGCAGGAAGTTCGGCAGGGCCTGGTTCTGTTTGGGCAGCACATACTCCGGGCAGCTTTGCGGGTCGGGCGCGACGCGAAACTTGGCGTTGGCCGCGCCAAACTTGTAGGGCGACACTGAAAAGTAAGTCGTCTGCGTCGGGCTGGCCGGGGCGGGCGCCAGGGTTGCCAGGGCGATAAACAGGTGACGCACTTGCCAACTGCGCGGATCGAGCTTGGGGAAGAACGCCAGGACCTTCTTGCCATCCGCTTGCGCGCCGATGTTTTGCGCGTATTCCGCTACATCGCTGACAAAGAAGTTCGGGTGGCTGAACATCACGAAATCCTGTTCGGTGCGCGCTTGCTGGTCGGCCATCAGTTGCTTGCCCGGCACATCCAGCAACTTGATCGCCATGCCGCGGGCATCGCGAATGCTGTCGAACTGCGGGTAAGCGTTACCGTTGGACAATCGCATCGTCGCCTGCCAGACCTTGCCTGGCTCGGCGAACACGCCCTGGCGCAGGGCTGGGTCCAGATCTGCCAGCACGCTCACTTGTGCTTTTACGCAGCCATGGGCCTTGGCATGGGCATCGCGCAGGTAGCGAGTGCCTTCGCGATGCTGGTCAACGATGCGTACGGCGGTCTGAATAATGCCTTGGGTCATGGCCGCTTCACCTGGCGGGATCTGTTCATCTGCTGACACCGGGCCACTGTGCTGCCAGGCGAACCACAGGGTCGCCAATAGCCACCCCAGTATCCCAAGGCTCAACAGCCACAACAGCGTCTTGCCGAGAAAAGCGCCGAGATGGAGCCAGAGACGAGCGAGCATGGAACGGTCCTTGTTGTGCGATCGAATAATCATGGCAATTGTTGCTCCAGCGGTCCGCCCAGCACTTTGAGGTATTCGAGCAGCGCCCAGCGTTCCTGGGGCAGCAAGCCACGGCCAATGACGCCATTGCCCCGTGCGCCTGCGCGGAACTCGTGGCCGCTGTTGTGGTTGCCGGTGATCCGGGTATCGAACAGAAAGGCATTCTTGAACGCGGCGGTTTCAAATCCCAGATGGCGTGGATCGTAGTTGAACGTGCCTTTATAGAAGCTAGTGCTGCGCTCGTCCTGGGGCGAAAGCAGTTGGTAGAGTGTTGGCACCGAACCGTTGTGCAGGAACGGTGGGGTAGCCCATACGCCTGCCAATGGCCGTGCCTTATAGGCGCGTAATTCGCGCACGCCAATCGGCAGGCCGAACCCGTCCAGGCTCGGGCGCTCTGCCGGGGTAACGCCGGCGGCGCGGTAGGCATGTTCTTCGACGAATGCGGTGACGTACGCCAACCCCTGGGCTACGGACATTTTTTTCAGGTCCAGTGGTGCGGTGGGGGCAGGGTGCAGTTCAACATTGAGTCGGGCCAGTTCGGCCGGGTCCCATTGCAGGGCGCTGAGGTCATAACGCTGATCGGCAATGTTGCTGGCGGTGCCGGGGTCGGTGCCGATGTAATCCACCGGCAGCATTTTCAACTGCTGCACTGGGCGACCATTTTCTTCGGTAATTGTCGGCAGGTGGCAGCCTGCACAGTTTTCGGCGAAAAGTGCGCGGCCCTGGGCGGCGAGGGGTTTGTCGATGGCGCCGAACAACGCCTCAGGCCAGGTCGGCGGTTTGAGACGTTGCAGGGTTTCTTCGATCAGGTGCAAGTCACGCACCCGCACGCTGGAGGGGTAGCGTGCAGCGCCTTGCAGCGGTTGGCCGGCGCTGTCGAAGAAGGCCAGGGTAGCACCTACACCAAGCGCTTCACCGATATTGCGCGCCATGGGCTGCTGGGCCGAGCCATTCCACTGCACCCAGTCGAAGGTCCAGATGTCCCACAGCTGCGGGTAGTCCACGGGAGCGTTGGCGACGCGATAATTATCTGGGGAAATGGCATCGCCAAAGCTGGCATTGGCGATGCGCCCGAAGGCGTCAGTACGGCCGGGGCCTTCCTCGGTGGGGTAGAGGCCGCGATGGGTATCATTCCAGGCGACTTTGAGGAACTGGTTGAGCGATTGCTTGAAGTCGCTGCGCAGTTGGTTGTGCTGGGCGTCGTACTGGTCACCCAGGACCTTGCGGGCGAAGCGCTCGAACTTCCACGGGTTGTAATAAGTGGCGGCGAGGCTGGCGACCAGTGCCTGGCCGAAACTGCCGCCGCGCAAGGTGGGGACGCTGGAGGGCAGTACATGTTGAGCCGAGCCGCCATCGATGCGCAGGGCCTGGCCTTTGAAATGCAACTCGCCCGTATGGCAGGCCGCGCAGGTGATGTCCAGGTACTGAACCTTGCTGTCGGCATTCTGGTGCCGGGCGAAACCCACCGGCAGGTTGCCAGGGTTTTGCGTGGTGGGCACCTGCCTGGGATCGACCAGGAAACCAAAGCGCGCCAGGTACTCCGGCGCGGCAAAGCGTTGCTCGGAGAACGGCAGCTCCAGAGCCGTGAACCAGTCGTAGTGCAAGCCCTTTACCTGGGTGCCCTGGGGCGTGAAGTAGAAGGTCTGACGGTCGGCGGCACTCCACTGGTCCTGGTAGTGCACCTGCTCCACGGGCATATAGTCCGGCAGCTTGGGGTTGAGGGTGTAATGGAGCACCACGGCCAGGGTCAGGCCCAGTGCGATCAATATCAGGAGTAAAACACGGGAAAAAGTGCGCAAGATAACTATCCTTGTCGAATTGTCGCGTTGTTATGCCACTGCGCCACAGGTGCGGCAAGTAGCGATTAGCCTGCTGGCAGGCGGTCCCGCGATCCGTCGCGGTGGCCCATGATAAATGGAAATGCTTTTAAACACGTGAACTTATCAGAAGTTTCCTGCTCACATGCCGGTAGCCATTGGTCGGGGCCGCCTGATAAGCTCGCGACTTTATTCGAATGCCCTTTTGGCGCATGAACAAGGAAATAGCATGAAACAGCATCGGTTGGCGGCGGCGGTGGCCCTGGTTAGCCTGGTACTTGCGGGTTGTGATTCGCAAACCAGCGTAGAGCTGAAAACCCCGGCGCAAAAAGCTTCCTACGGCATCGGCCTGAACATGGGCAAGAGCCTTGCCCAAGAAGGCATGGATGACCTGGACTCCAAAGCGGTAGCCCAAGGCATTGAAGATGCTGTCGGCAAGAAAGAGCAGAAGCTCAAAGATGACGAACTGGTTGAAGCCTTCGCCGCGCTGCAAAAGCGTGCCGAAGAGCGCATGACCAAAATGAGCGAAGAGTCGGCAGCTGCCGGCAAGAAATTCCTCGAAGACAACGCCAAGAAAGACGGCGTCGTCACCACCGCTTCCGGTCTGCAGTACAAGATCGTGAAGAAGGCCGACGGCGCACAGCCAAAGCCGACCGACGTAGTGACTGTTCACTACACCGGCAAGCTCACCAACGGCACTACCTTTGACAGCTCCGTGGATCGCGGCAGCCCGATTGATCTGCCGGTCAGCGGCGTGATCCCGGGTTGGGTCGAAGGCCTGCAACTGATGCACGTTGGCGAGAAGGTCGAGCTGTACATCCCGTCCGACCTGGCCTACGGCGCCCAGAGCCCGAGCCCGGCGATTCCAGCCAACTCTGTGCTGGTATTCGACCTGGAACTGCTGGGCATCAAGGACCCAGCCAAGGCAGAAGCGGCTGACGCACCTGCTGCACCAGCCGCCAAGAAGTAATAGGCGCCTGAACACACAACGCCCCGTCTCGACGGGGCGTTGTTGTTTTCGGGGCTGTATCAAGCGATGCAAAAAATTTCTGTGGGAGCTGGCTTGTCGGGTCGCCGCATCGCTGTGATGACGGCCTTCCAGCCGCCACTTACTTACCTGACGTCCCGCACTCCAAATGTGGGAGCTGGCTTGCCTGCGATTGCCATAAGTCTTTACACAACACTACAGGCTGTAGCAGCCAACGCTAACCACGATGCGAAGCGAGCCGCTCTTGATCTTGATCTGCTTGTGATCTTGATCTCAGGCACACCGAGCCTAGGCGACGTGCCGAGTGGTGGGCTCTTTTCCAAAAGTGACCCGCTGTCAGAGCGGAACCCTAAGTGGCCGTTACCGCAGGAATGGATATGTACTCGGTATAACTGTGTCGACTGTGAGGCCGTTATCGCAGGCAAGCCAGCTCCCACATTTGGAGCCCAGGGTGTCTGAGAGATAGGCATCAGCTGGCAGGCTGCCACGGGGGGGGCGGCGTGGTACCGGGGTCGTGTAGATGTCTATGACTATCGCACGCCAGCCAGCCCCTGCGTTGAAGCCTCGAAAAATCCAAACGAACGTCCGCAATCGGACACAGTCTGATATAAGACTCGAGCACGGGTAGCCGCACATACATGCCAAGTCAATGAATTCTTGGGTTTTTTTTATGTGCGCAAAAAACGCCCGATCTGACTGTAAGCCTTATAGACCGTGGCTTTCAGCTGATAAAACAGGCTCTGTTCACAAGGTTATCCACAATTTGTGTGGATAACCTTTTACCTCGCCTGGAACTGGAGTGCCTGATGAAACCACCGTTCAATTTCACCCGCTTTCTGCCCATGGCTGCCCGTCTGCTGGGCCGTGGACGTTTGCCGACCTTGCTGTTTGCCGTCGCGGCCAAAGGCTCAAGCCAGGGCAATCGGCTGGGCCAGCTAAAGGACGATCTGAAATTGCTCCAGGCCCTTTGCCTGGCTTACTGGCGCGGCGAATACCGAGCGATCAGCCCCAAGGCGCTGATCTCGGTGGTGGCGGGGCTGATGTACTTTCTCAGCCCCATTGATGCAATCCCGGACTTTATCCCGATGTTCGGCATGTTCGACGACATCGCCGTGCTGGCGTGGGTCATGAAGACCCTGAGCGGCGAACTGAGCGCCTTTCGCGCCTGGCGCGATGCGCAACGCCCGGAAAAACTCGCGGTGGTTGAGCGCCTCCCCGCGACGCCTGAGCTGCTGGCTCGGGAAAACCCGCAAAAAAACTAATGATGCCGGGTATCCCCCGGCGACCTTCGTGGCTGTTAGGATTACACTTCTAAGGAAAGAACTTACTTAGTAAGTGTTTTTATCCTACGGGGCAGTCATGGATATTCAGATCATTTCACGCGATGGCGTACCCGAATACGCGGTGTTGCCATGGGAGCAGTACCAGGCGCTGCTAAAAGCTGCCGGTCAGCAGCAACCTACACCCGCTTCTTCCCCTGCCGCCTCTACCGCCATCGACCAGGACCTGCGCCCGCTCGCAGACCTGCGCGGCTTGCGTGAGGCCAAGGGCCTGGCTATCGAGACTCTGGCACGCACGGTGGGGATCAGCCCCTCGTACCTTGGTTTGATTGAAAGTGGTGAACGCCAGCCGGATGCCGCCATTCGCCGCAGCCTGGCCTGGGAATTGGGCGTTGCAGGTTGGAGGGATGAGTCTTGAGTCTACGTATCAGTCGTCAGCACTGGGATGGGTTGCTCAACGAACTGGATCAGGCGCGCCGCCAGCGCCATCTACTCACGTACCGTGCGCTGCTTGAGCGCCTGCAATTTCCGACGCCGGCCATGCAGACCCTGGCAGCTGCCCTGGAGCACCTGGCGGCGCTGGATGCCAAGGCCGAGCAGCCGCTGCGCAGTTCCCTGGTGATCAGCCAGGGTGCCAGCCGCCTGCCGCGTACCGGTTTCTTTGAATGTGTGGAGCGTCTCGGGCGTTTCAGCGGGCCTTCCGATGGCGTGGCCGCAGCGTCCTGGCACGCTTCGGAAGTGGTGCGGGTGTTCGAGTACGAATACCCGGAATCTGCCGAGGCTTAAATCGCCGGGGAGTACATGTCCAGGCTGTCGATCACATGGATGCTGTAGCCGGCCACGTCCTTGGCATGGTGCTTGGCTTGCGAAGCCAGTTCCGCCAACTGGCTGGCATCAAGCTGCGCGCAAGCCTGTGGGTACAAATGCACCACACCGATGGACAGCGATAGCAAGGCGAATTCCTGGCGCACGCCCTGGCGGTTGAGTGCCACGAAGCAGCCAGCGTCTATGTGCTCGGCGCGGTAAAAGCGTCGGCATTGGGTATGGAAGTCATCCAGCAACTGGTTGAGCCGCTTGCGCCAATCCTGCGGGCCCAGCACCAGCAAAAAATCATCGCCACCAATATGCCCTACAAAGTCGCGGCTGGGGTCTACCCGGTCGTTCAGGCATTGCGCCAGGCACAGCAGCACTTCATCCCCCCGCCCGTAGCCGTAGATATCGTTGAACGGCTTGAAACTGTCGATATCCACATAACAGATCACCGACTCGCGCTGTTGCTGCAACAGCCGGGTCAGGCATTGCTGGATCGGTACGTTGCCTGGCAGCAACGTCAGCGGGTTGGCGTAGCGCGCCTGCTGGATTTTCAGTTCGGTGATCAGCTTGAGCACGTCGATCACCCGGCCCAGGCCCAGATAGTCGCCATTTAAAGTGATGATGAAATCTTCTTCGATGCGCTGCCGTGCGCGGCTGGTCAACAAACGGCTGACCTGTTGCAAGGACTGGCTCAACTCCACCGCCAGGAAATCATCGCTCATCAAGCGGCTGATCGGTTTGCGTGCGAACAGGTCGGTTGCGAACGGCTTGAGCAGCGCGTCCGACAGCGAGTGCCGATGCACAATACCGACCGGGCGACCGCGGCCATCCAGCACCGCCAGTGAATTGAGATTGGCCTGGCGGCGGAACGCTTCCAGCACTTGAGCCGTGGCGGTGTCTTGATCCACCGCCGGCTGTTCGTTCAGCAGGGCGCTGAGGTCACTGCCTTCGTCGCTGAGGGCCATCGTGGCGTTATCCGGTTTGGGCAACATCAGGCGCACTTGCTGCGGCGGGTGTTCCTGCGGGCGGCAGAGCAGGTAGCCCTGGACCAGGTCGACGCCCATCTCGGTCAACACCGCCAGTTCTTCCGTCAGTTCGATCCCCTCGGCAATCACTTGGGCGCGGGAGGCCTTGGCGATCTGCAGGATCGATCCAACGAATTCGCGCTTAAGGGCGTCCTGGTGAATGCCGTCGATAAAGTGTCGGTCGATCTTTACGTAGTCCGGGCGCAGTTCCGACCATAACCGCAAACTGGAATAGCCGGCACCGAGGTCATCAAGGGCAATGGCAAAGCCCATGTCGCGATAATGATGCAGGGCGGTTTGCAACAAGGCGAAATCATCGGTGGGCGTTTGTTCGGTCAGTTCGATCACCACCTGGCTGGGTGGTATACCGAAGTTGCGCAGCAGTTGCAGGGTGCGCCCCGGCTGATGGGATGTGTCCATCAAGGACTCCGGCGAGACATTGAGAAACAGCTTGCCGGGCAATTTGTGCTCGCTGAAGCGTCGACACGCACTCTCCCGACATGCCATTTCCAGCTCGCTCAGGCGTCCGGCATGACGGGCGACAGAGAACAACGCGACGGGGGAATGCAGCGGGCTGTTGGACGGGCCGCGACTAAGCGCTTCGTAACCGAGAATACGCCGCTCCGATAGGCAAATGATCGGTTGGAACAGGCTGTGCAAACTGCCTTGAGCCAGGATTGAGCCCAGTGCATTCAGCTGTTCGGTCATGGTCATGGCGATCTCGATCGAAAAAAAAGGACCGCAGGCATTAAGCCTGCGGTCCTTTCATTTCACGACAGAATGATGTCTATATGATGACACTCTGTGGAGCGATCACATTAAATTGCCATCATTTACTGCTTGGCCACCTGCTTGGTGATCTTCAGGTAATCGAGCAGGATCCGGCCAGTCTCGGCCAGGTAGGCATCGTCTTCCGGTTTGGTTTTATCCGCTTCGGTCGGCAACGCATCTTCATCTTCTTTCTTCAGCTCTTTGAGCGGATCTTCGCCCTTGGCCTTGCGGCGGGTGTTTTCCAGCACCAATTGCTGATTCTCGATGCTGGAGTGCTGTGCGCGGCGATCCGCTTCGTTGAGGCTGACGGTTTTCTCTTCCATCAGCTTCTTGGCCAGGGCCAGCTTGTCGCGGATAAACACGAACTCGGCATCCTTGGCGGAGCGGGTGTCGTGGTCTGCCTTCAACTGCGCCAGGAACGGCTTGAACGGATCCGACGCCGGCTTGATCGCAGGGCGGATAGTGTCCCATGGCATGGCTTCAGGCAGCGCGCTTTCGCCGATTTCCTTGGTGTCGATAATCGACGGGAAATCGATATCCGGCAGCACGCCCTGATGCTGGGTGCTCTGCCCGGAAACCCGGTAGAACTTGGCCAGCGTCAGTTTCAGCTCGCCATGGTTCAGCGGCTGAATGGTCTGCACGGTGCCCTTGCCGAAGGTCTGGCCGCCGATGATCAACGCACGGTGATAGTCCTGCATGGCGCCGGCGAAAATCTCTGAAGCCGAGGCCGAGAGGCGGTTGACCAGCAACGCCATCGGCCCTTTGTAGAAGGCCCCCGGGTTTTCGTCTTCCAACACGTCGACACGCCCATCGGCATTGCGGACCAACACGGTTGGGCCCTTGTCGATAAACAGGCTGGTCAGCTCGGTGGCTTCTTGCAGGGAACCGCCGCCGTTGTTGCGCAGGTCGATGACCACGCCGTCGACTTTTTCTTTCTGCAGCTCCGTCAGGATTTTCTTCACATCGCGGGTGGTGGACTTGTAGTCCGGGTCACCGGCACGGAACGCCTTGAAGTCCAGGTAGAACGCGGGGATTTCAATCACGCCCAGCTTGTAGTCCTTGCCATCCTGCTTGAGGTTGAGGACTTTCTTTTGTACAGCCTGGTCTTCGAGCTTCACCGCTTCACGGGTGATGGACACGATCTTGCTGGTCTGGTCGTTCGGTGCGTTGGTGTGCGGAATCACTTCCAGGCGCACCACGCTGCCTTTGGGCCCACGGATCAGCTTGACCACTTCGTCCAGGCGCCAGCCGACCACATCGACCATCTCTTTGTCGGCCTGGGCCACGCCGATGATCTTGTCGGCCGGGGCGACTTGCTTGGTTTTATCTGCCGGACCTGCCGGCACCAAACGTACGATCTTGACCTGGTCATTGTCGCTTTGCAGGACGGCACCAATGCCTTCCAGGGACAGACTCATGTTGATATCAAAATTTTCCGCGTTATCCGGCGACAGATAATTGGTGTGCGGGTCGTAGGACATCGCGAAGGTGTTGATGTAGGCCTGGAAGATATCCTCGGCACGGGTCTGGTCCAGGCGCGCCAACTGATTCTTGTAGCGCTTGGTCAACAGCTCTTGAATGGCCTTGGGCTCTTTGCCGGCGATCTTCAGGCGCAGCACTTCGTCCTTGACGCGTTTGCGCCACAGGTCGTCCAGGGCGGCGGTGCTGGTCAGCCAAGGAGCGTCCTTGCGATCCACCAGAAGGGTTTCCTTCTGGGTGAAATCGAGCTTGTCGATGCCTTTGTTCAGCTCACCCAGGGCGAAGTCCAGACGCGCTTTGACGCGGTCCAGGTAACGCTTGTAGATGGTGAAGCCAGGCTGCAGGTCGCCGCTCTTGAGGAAGTCGTCGAACTGCGTCTTCCACTTGTCGAACTCAGCGATATCGCTGGCCAGGAAGTAGCTGCGCGACGGGTCCAGCAGCTTGAGGTAGCTGTCGTAGATGATCACCGAGCGAGCGTCGTCCAGCGGCGGCTTGCTGTAGTGATGGCGCTTGAGCAACTCGACGACGTTAAGGCTGGCAATCACCTCATCGCGATCAGGCTGAAGGTTGTCCCAGCTATTGGCTGCGAACGTATTGGTCGACATCGACGCGAAGCCGAGACCAATGAAAAAAGCGAGGGCGGTGCTGGGGAACAGATGCTTCATGCTGATTCGACGCGGGGGCAATTGATAACGCATATTAGGCCGTCTTTGAGGGAGCCGGTTCCATATGGTCCGGTCGCATAATGCAAAAAGCCCGGCGCTACTGCTACGGGCTCAGTCCAGACTCACTATGGAGGCACTGTGAGAGCATTGCAAGGCGTTGACGGTGATGTGGAGGGCTAGAACAACCCCGTCCTACGTTCGGTGTAGTCCATATTGCCAATAGCCTGACCGAATCCTGGATTGAAATGCAGTCAATGTCGGAGCTGGCTTGCCTGCGATAGCGGTGCACCAGATGAAGAATTCTTCACTGTCGCACCGCTATCGCAGGCAAGCCAGCTCCCAAAGGTTGATCTCTATTGATTCAGGTCCAGTGGTGGATCGGCCAGCCGGCCTGTTCGGCGTGGGTGCGCAATACGGGGTCCGGGTTCACCACCTGCGGGTGATCCACCTTGAGCAGCAGCGGCAAGTCATTGCGCGAATCCGAGTAAAAATACGCACCTTCAAGGGTTTCACCTTCCTGCTCCAGCCATTCCAGCAAGCGCGTGATCTTGCCTTCACGGTAAGTCAGTACACCCTCTGTCTTGCCGTCGTATACCCCATGGCTGACGCTCAAGTTAATCCCCAGCACTTCATCGATACCGATACGCGCCGCAATCGGCGTGACCAGGTGAGTGCCCGAGGCGGAAATCACCAGGATCCGGTCGCCGTTCGCGCGGTGGCGGGCGATGGTCTTGGTGGCGTCGCTGTAGATCAGCGGCTCGATCACGTCCTCGACCCACGGCTGCACCAGATGCTCGATTTCTTCCGGGGTGCGACCGATCATCGGCTCCAGGCTGAAGTCCATGAAGTCTTCCATTAGCAGCTTGCCCTGGCTGTAGGCATCCATCAGCTCATTGTTCCTGCGCATGAACGACTCGGGGTCGACCCAACCCAGGCGGCCCATCTGCTCGCTCCAGAGGGTGGCGCAGTCGCCGTGGATCAAGGTGTCGTCCAGATCAAAAATTACCAGTGCCATCGGTGATGCTCTCTCTCAATAGGTTGCTGCCTGTCAGGCTACTTCACACAGTGCGCTGGGGTCGATGGAAAGTGCCAGGCGCTGGCCGTCCGGGTGCAAGTCATCGGCCGAGCGATTGAGCACGTCGACCACCAATTCCACGCCACGGGCCTCGATGCGGTAGCGAATTACGTTACCCAGCAAGCTGTGGCTGCGCACCAGCGCATCGAGCTCGCCGCTGCGGCTCAACTCGATGGCCTCGGGGCGAATGGCAATGCGCCCCTTGATTGGCCGTTGCAACAACTGGCTGGCCTTGTCTGCATCGAGCAAGTTGTAGTTGCCGATAAAGCCAGCGGCAAACGCATCCACGGGGGCGGTGTAGAGGGTTTCGGCATCGCCGCTCTGCACGATCTTGCCCTGGTTCATCAAAAAGATGCGGTCGGACATGGTCAGGGCTTCTTCCTGATCATGGGTCACGAAAATCGTGGTCAGCCCCAGTTCGCGCTGGATCTGGCGGATCTGCTCGCGCAAGTGCTTGCGAATACGGGCATCCAATGCCGACAGCGGTTCATCCAGCAACAGCAGGCGCGGGCGGGTCACCAGCGAGCGGGCGAGGGCGACGCGCTGGCACTGGCCGCCGGACATCTGGTGCGGATAGCGGCCGGCCAGCTCCTTTAGCTCAACCAATTGCAGCACGTCCTGCACGCGCTTGTGGCTGTCGTCGGCGTTGACCTTTTGCATGCGCAGGCCGAACGCGACGTTCTGCTCCACAGTCATGTTGGGGAACAGCGCGTAGCTCTGGAACACCATGCCGATCTGACGTTTCTGCGGGCTCAGGGGCACGATGTCTTGCCCATCCAACAGGATTTTGCCGCTGTCTACCGAGGTTAACCCGGCGATACAACGCAGCAGGGTGGACTTGCCGCAACCGGACGGACCGAGCAGGGTGACGAACTCACCCTTGGCGATTTCACAGTTGATATCGCTGAACACTGGCGTGCCGGTGTAGCTTTTTTGCAGGTGTTGGACGCTGACGAAGCTCATTGGCTTTTGTCCTTGTTCAAGATATTGGCGGCCCAGGTCAGCACCAGCACAAAGAAGAAATAGGAGATCACTACGGCACTGGTGAAGTGGCCGCTGCTATTGCGCATGTTGTTGAGGTACACCTGCAGGGTCTCGTAGCGAGTACCGACGAGGATGTTGGCGAACACGAACTCACCGAACAGGAACGAGAACGACAGCAGCAGTGCCACCATCAGGCCTTTGCGCAGGTTCGGCAGCACCACCAGGATCGCCGCTTGCCAGGTGCTGGCGCCAAGCAGTTGGGAGGCGTCCATCAGGTCACGCAAGTTGATGGCTTGCAGGTTGTTGGTGATCGCCCGGTACATGAACGGCAGCGCCACGGTGAAGTAACAGCCGATCAGAATCCAAGGCGTACCCACCATCGCCAGCGGCCCGGAACCATAAAGTTGCAGCAAGCCCACCGACGACACCACCGGGGGCACCGCAAAGGGCAGCAAAATCAGAATGTTCATCAGCGCGTCGAGCTTGGGGAAGTGGTAGTGCACCACGAACAACAACGGCAGGATCAACACCACCGAAAGGATCAATGCGCCCACACACACCAGCAGCGATTGCCCGAACGCCATCAGAAAGCGCGGGTCGCTCCACAGCTGTACGTACCACTTCACGCTAAAGCCGGCGGGCAGGATAGTCGCCGACCAACTGCTGGAGATCGAGTAGACAAAGGTGCCGATCAGCGGCAGCACCAGAATCAGGAACAACAGGTACACCACTACCCGATGGTAGAGGGAGGCCGGGCCAGCATCAGCGCGAGACATGGTAGCTCCTCTTGAGCAGCAGTTGATGGACCACCGTGACCACAGTCATCAGCGCCACCAGCACCACGGCCAGGGCGCTGGCCATGTTCGGGTCCAGCGACACATCGCCCGAGACCAGGCCCGCAATGCGGATCGGCAGCACGTTGAAGTTGCCGGTGGTCAGGGCGTAGACCGTGGCGTAGGCGCCAAGCGCATTGGCCAACAGGATGACGAAAGTGCCAAGCAGGGCGGGGGTGAGTACCGGCAAGCCGATATGGCGCCAGAACTGCCAGCCATTGGCACCGAGCAGCGCGGCCGACTCACGCCAGTCTTCGCGCAATGCGTCAAACGCCGGGTAGAGCAGCAGCACGCCGAGGGGAATCTGGAAGTAAGTGTAGAGGATGATCAAGCCGGTCTTGGAGTACAGGTTGAAGTCCTGAATGATCCCGGCCTGCTTGAGCATGATGGTGATGCTGCCGTTGAAGCCCAGCAGGATGATGAACGCGAAGGCCAGGGGCACACCGGCGAAGTTGCTGGTCATGTTGGCGAACGCGGTGACGAAGTTGCGCAGTGGCGAATCCACTCGGCGCAGCGAATAACTGCCCAGGGTGGCGATGATGATGCCGAAGATGCTGGAGTAGAAACTGATCTCCAGGCTGAACTGAATCGCTTGCCGGTAGAACTTCGAACTGAATATCCGTGTGAAGTTATCCAGCCCCCAACCGGACTCTTCGGTCTGGAGACTGTTGATCAGCACCCACACCAGCGGCGCGATTTCGAACACGATAAAGAACAGTGCGAAGGGCACCAGGCACAGCAGGGCCAGCCATTTGCCGCGGGTCATCGAATTCACTTGAGCAGCTCCCGGCACACGGGTTTGTCGTGCGGCACGCCCAGCAGCTCGCAGACGGTACCGCACAGATCGGTTTGTTTCGGCGCGGCGTTGCCATCCAGGCTGAACGCGCCACCGAGGACAAACAGCGGCACTTCGCGCTCTTCCGGCAGCACGCCGTTGTGGGAACGGTCGTTGTTCATGCCGTGGTCAGCCGTCACCAATACCTGGTAGCCGGCGTCGAGCCAGCCTTGCAGATAGTCGGCCAGGATAATGTCGGCCGAACGCGCGCTGTTGCGGTATTGCGCGGTGTCGAGGCCATGTTTGTGGCCGGCGTCGTCGATATTCATCGGATGCACCAGCAAAAAGTTTGGCGCGTGCTTGAGCCGCAGGCTTTCGGCATCGGCGAACAGATGGGAATCCGGATAGTGGTCATTCCAGTAGAAGTGCCCGTGCTGGATAGCCAGCGCCTTATCGTCGGTATGGCGATCACGGGCGGCGAGAAAGGGCGTGCGGTTGTACAACTCGCTGACCCAATGGTAAGCCGCCGCCGCAGTGCTCAAGCCTGCATCGGTGGCGTAGTGGAAAATGCTGCGCTGGTTGGACAGGCGCGAGACGTTGTTGTGGACGATGCCGCTGTCAATCGGCGGCACGCCGGTGAGGATGCATTCATACAGTGGGCGGGACAGGGCGGGCAGTTCGCATTCCAGTTTGTAGAGGGCTGCGCGTCCTGCGCCGACATAGGCCTGCAAGTGTCCCATGGCGTGCCGGGCAACCTCGAAGTTGAGGCCGTCGAGCACGACCAGGATGACAGTGTGCTTCATGGGGGGCTGGGGCTCCGCAACAGAGGGTATGGCTCAGTATCAACTTGGGATGGGATCAAATGTGGGAGCTGGCTTGCCTGCGATGGCGGTGTATCAGTGGACACAAATGTTGAATGTCAGACCGCTATCGCAGGCAAGCCAGCTCCCACACTGACCGCCTTTGGATCAGAGAGACCGATTACTTCATTTCTACGATGACCTGCTCGTTCCACATCTGCGGAAGCTTCTTGGACGTGGCTTCCCAGGCATCGGCATCCTTGATCGGCTGCGGGTTGGCCTTGGTGTATTGCTCGCCCGGGATCAGGTTCTTGGCGATATCGGCCGGCAGCTTCAGGTCGGTTTCCGCACGGATCGGACGCGCATTACCTTTGGCCAGGTTGAGTTGGCCGGCATCGCTGAAGATGTATTCGCGAGTCAGCTTGGCGGCGTTCGGGTGCTTGGCGTATTTGTTGATGATGGTGGTGTAGCCGGATTTCACCGAACCATCCGATGGGATCAGCACCACGTAGTCATCCGGGTTGGCCATCTTGGCTTTGTAGCTCAGGCCGTTGAAGTCCCAGACGATGCCCACTTCGACTTCGCCTTTTTCCATGGTGGCGATGGTCGGGTTGGACAGCGAGAGGCGACCTTGCTGGGCGATCTTGGTGAAAAATTGCAGGCCCGGCGCGATGTTTTTCTCGTCGCCCTTGTTGGCGATAGCGGCGGCGAGTACCGCGTTGGAGGCTTGGGCTGCGGTGCTTACATCACCCACCGACACCTTGTATTTGCCGGTTTGCAGGTCGGCCCAACTGGTCGGAACTTCGGAGCCGTGCAGCAGTTTCTTGTTGACGATAAAGGCGATGGTGCCGGTGTAGGCCAGGGCCCAGTGACCGTCTTTGTCTTTTGCCCAATCCGGAACCTGCGCCCAGGTGGAGGGTTTGTATGGCTGGGTGACTTCCTGCTTCACCGCGATCGGGCCGAAGGCTGCGCCCACGTCACCGATATCGGCACTGGCGTTGTCTTTTTCGGCCTTGAACTTGGCGATTTCCTGGGCCGAACTCATGTCGGTGTCGATGTGCTTGAGGCCGTAGGTCTTGGCCAGGTCTTCCCAGGTGCCTTTCCAGTTGGCCCAGTCATCGGGCATGCCGACGCTGTTGACGGCGCCTTCCGCCTTGGCGGCGGCTTCCAAGGTTTTTAGATCGGTATCAGCGGCCATGGCGGCGGTGCACATGGCAATGGTCGAGCCTAACAGTGATGCCAGGAAAAGCTGTTTCATCCGAAGCTCCTTTGGGCGTTTTACACGCGGCGTTTTATACGAACGTTGGCGAGGGTGTGGTCTAGGTCAGCAATACCTGAGCCAATTTAGGCCCGATGGATGACAGTTTCATGTCGATGTCGTTTTTGAAGCACGAGTGTCGCTCAGCTCAGACTTAGCGTAGACCATGCCCAACAGCCCGCAGGCCCTGGACTTGGCCGATGTATTGCAGGGTGTGGTACGGGCGGTGGATGCCTGCTGTCATCTGTCGGTCATCTGTAATGCCTAGGCTGGCTCGCAGTAGTAAAAGCCCAGATAGAGCGCGTTTTGTGCACCTGAACGGTGCTGGTCTAGTCCAGATAGGTAACGTTGATGCGTGATGAGGCAATCAAGGCGGTAACCTCCATCGGCCTGGCGCTGCAAGAGCAGATTGATCACGGCCTGTTGCCGCCCGCCAGCAAACTGCCCGCCGAGCGCAAGCTCAGCGAGTTGTTTGGTACCACCCGCATTACCGTGCGGGAAGCCTTGTTACAACTGGAGGCCCAAGGGCAGATTTATCGCGAAGAGCGTCGGGGCTGGTTCGTCTCGCCACCGCGGCTGGCCTATAACCTGATGCAGCGCAGCCACTTTCACGCGATGGTCAGCGATCAGGGGCGCGTGCCCTCCACTGAAGTCATTTCAGCCAGGCTGCAACCGGCGTCGGCGGCGGTCTGTGCGTGGCTGCAATTACCTGCGCTGTCCAGCGTGATCCAGATTTGCCGTGGGCGCAGGATCGACGGGCGTCTGGTGTTGTACGTCGAGCATTACCTGAACCCCCTGTACTTTCCGGGGATCCTGGCGTGCGATTTGAATCAGTCGATGACCGAGCTGTATGCCAGCAAATATGACTTGCACTACGGGCGGGTGCGCTTCGAGATTGTGCCGACCTCACTGCCGGTGGAAGCGGCCGCTGCGCTGCGTGTCTCGGTGGGCAGCCCGGGCTTGCGCATCGCCCGGGTCAACTATGACCAGCATCAACGCCTGATCGACTGTGACTTGGAGTTCTGGCGGCATGATGCAATTCATGTGGGTGTGGATGTGGTGTAGCGGCTGGTGCACCGCGAACCCATGTGGGAGCTGGCTTGCCTGCGATGGCATCGACGCGGTAGGCCTGATAAACCGAGGCGCCCGCATCGCAGGCAAGCCAGCTCCCACATTGAACCGAGTTTATCCCTGACGGATCGGTGGTTTGCCTAGGGCGTAAGTGCCTTGATCACTTGGTCCACATTGGTTTCCAACTCCGTCACCGGGTCGGCGCCGTCCACATTCAATACCAACAGTCTGGAGCCGCCGGCAGTGACGGCGGTTTTGACTGCATCGCTGGGTTGACGGTGATGCAGCACCACCGCCACATCGTTGTCCTTCAACTCGGCGCTGAGTTTTTGCAGCGCCTCGGGCGTCCACTCGGCATCGGGCCGTGCATCGGTGCTGACCAGTTCCAGGTTCAAACTGCTGACCAAATAGGCAAAGTGATCGCTCAAGCTGACCACACTCAGGTTATCGGCTTTGGCCAGCCGCGCCTCGCTGTCGGCGGCGAGTTTGAGCAGGCGTTGCTTGAGTGCGGCCAGGTTGGTATCGATCTTGGGCTTGGCGCCTGGGGCGAGTCGGCTCAGGTCGGCGGCCAATACATCGGCCATGCGGCCCAGGTTGTTGCTCGATTGCCAGGGTTGGCTGTTCAAGCCATCGGTGACCCCCGGTTGTACTGCGATACCCGGCAAGCCACCGTCCACCGGGCGTGCGGCGTCCACTTCAACGATGCGGATATTGCTGCGCCGTGCCACCGGGTACAGCGGATCGTCGGCCCACAGCGAGCGCAAGCCGATGGTGGCATCGGCGTCCTGCGCCAAGGTGTTGAGCGCCGCCGCGCCACGGCCGGTGAAGTAGGACACCTGCCGCGAGCCGGGGAGGTTGGCTGGCGCGGCGCGTTCAAGTTGCACGTCGGTATCCTTGAGCAGTACTTCAGCCAAACCGTAGGTAATGGGCAGCGAGGCCAGCACCTTGACCGGTTTTACCGACTTGGCCTTGGTCAGCGCGGCATGGCCGAGGCCGTGATTGGCCTTGAATTCCTTCGGGTCAAAACCATCAACGGCAGCCAGTGCCGATGGACTGATCAAGCAAGCGATGGCCAGGGCCAGTGGGCGAAAGACAGGGCGCATTATCCAAGATTCCCTTTGAGGCTGGGCACGGTGCCGCGGGCAATGGCGGCAAAGGCGAAGGCGATACCGGCAACCAGAATGATTGCGGCGCCGGACGGGATCGGCAGGTCGAAGATGATCGGCAGCAGAATGCCGCACAGGGTGCTGACGGTGGCGATCAGCACCGAGACCCAGAAGAAACCCTTGAGTGACTGGCTCAACAGGCGCGCCGCAGCGGCAGGTATCACCAGCAGCGCACCGACCAGGATTGCACCGATCACCTTGACCGCAGCCACGGTGATCAGCGTCACCAGGATCACGAACAGGTAGTCCAACGTCTTCACCGCTACACCACGCACCGCCGCCAATTGCGGGTTGAAGCTGGCCAGCATGATGCGGTTGTACAGCGGCAAGGCCAGGGCCATCACCAGCGAGCCGACGATTGCCAGCACCAGCAAGTCATTGCCGTTGACCGTCAGTACCGAGCCAAACAAAACGTTTTCGAGGATATGCACGTTGATCTTGCCGGCCAGGATCAATAGCAGGCTGGCACCCAGCGCCAGGGACACCGACAGGAACACGCCGATCAAGGTATCCGGCGCCAGGCCGGTACGATTGCGCAGGTAGTTGAGCAGGATGCCGAACAGCAGGCAGTAGCCGAACAGGCTGCCATAGGGCCCGGTGTAGGGTTCGCCCAGCAAAATGCCTACAGCCACGCCGGTCAGCGCAGCATGGCCGACCGCTTCGGAGAAAAAAGCAAAGCGTTTGACCACCACCAGCGTGCCCAGGCCGCCCAGCACCGGGCCGATCAGCAAGCCGGCGAGCAGGGCGTTGACCACAAACCCGTAGGCAAGGGCTTCGGGCAGGTAACCGGAAGACGCCCAGCCCTGGACCATCAAGCGAAAGGCTTCATAACTCATTGCGCCGGGCTCCGAGGGTGAGTGGAGAACAGGGTCAGCAGCCGGTCCGGGGTCAATGCCTCTTTTGGCGTGGCATCGAACAGCACGCGGCGGTTCAGGCCGGTGACACGGTCAGCCAGGCGGCCGACCGCTTCCAGGTCGTGCTCGATCCACAGCACGGTGATCCCGGCCAGGCGCCAATCATTGAGCAGCCGCTCGAACACCTGGATGCCGGCTTCATCAAGGGCCGACATGGGCTCATCCAGCACCAGCAATTGCGGTGCCGGGATAAGGCCCTGGGCCAGTAGCACGCGCTGGCGTTCACCGCCGGACAACGCGCCCATGCGACGCTTGCGTTTGTCGTGCATGCCGACGCGCTCAAGTGCATCACCGATCGCCGCCGCGTAATGCCTGGAAAGGCCAAGGAACGCAGGCCGCCGCTGGCACATGGCAGCCATGAAGTCGTCGACGGTCATCGGCAGGCCGCGGTCGAACTCCAGCGCCTGAGGGACGTAACCGATGGTGCCGGGCGTGGCTGGCCACTCCAGACTCAAACGGCCCCGGTGGGGCGTTTGGCCGAGCAGGGTCTTGATCAGCGAGCTTTTGCCGCCGCCATTTGGGCCGACCAGCGCATGGATGCTGCCCGGCTGTACCTGGAAACTCACGCCGTCGAGGATCACGGTGCGGCCCAGTGTCAGCGAGACCTGGTCGAAGTTCAGGGTCGGGCCGACGCTGGCCACGTGCAGTTGTTGCGCCGCGGTCATGCCCCTGACTCCTGGATCGCGCGGACCACGGTGTTGAGATTGCCGGTCATCTCCACTTCGTATTTTTCAGCGCTGTATTCGCCATAGGAAATATGCGACAGCGGGTACAGCTTGACCCCGGATTCACGCTGGATCGTATCGACGTAGGTGGACGGGAAATCCATCTCCGAGAAGATCACCTTCACATCCAGAGCGCGCAGTTCATCAATGGTTTTCTTCAACTGGCTGGGGCTTGGCTCTATACCGTGGGCCGGTTCCACCACTGCGGTCACTTCCAGGCCAAACTCGCGCAACAGATAGTCGTAGGCTGCGTGCACGGTGGCAACGCGCAGGTCCGGGTTGGGGGCGCTGGTCAGCTTGGCCAGGGCGTCGGCGCGCATCTGGCGCAGGCGCTTGCCGTAGGCGCGGGCGTTCTGGGTGTAGGTTTTGGCGTTGTCCGGGTCGAGCTTGCCCAACTCACGGGCGATGTTGTTGACCTGGGCAATCGATGCACTGATCGACAGGAAGGTGTGCGGGTTGACCACCTTGCCCGCACCGCGCGCGGCATTGCCGGTGGCCGCCAGCAGCGGCACGTTGGCGTTGGCCTCGATCACCTTGATGTCGGGGCGCTCGCTGGTGGCGATCATGCGGTCGGCGAAGTCGTCATGGCCGACCCCATTGAGCACGATCACGTCCAGGCTGCCGATGCGCTTGATGTCGTCGGCGCGTGGCTCGTAGGCGTGAGGGTTGAAGCCGGCCGGGATCAGCGGCACTACTTCGGCCTTGTCGCCGACGATGTTGGCCACGTAGCTGTAATAAGGGTGGAGGGTGATGCCGATACGCAGGCGTTTAGCGGCTTCGGCATTCGCCAGGGGGGCGAGCATCAGGCTGAGAAAGCTGACCAGTAACAGACGCAACAGGGGCGATGAAATAGACATGGGCAATCGGTCTTCTCGTTCAGTGACGATGCTGGCGGGTGACGCCGGCATCGAATTGCGCAACCACTTGCTGCCAGCCGGCTGCGATCAGTGCCTGGTCAGTGAGGTCGGAGGGGGCGGCAGGATTGGCGCTGCGGTTGAGCCAGATATCCGGCTCGTTACCCTGCACGCGCATCAGCAGCGAGCCGCTGGTGGCCGGTGCCTGGCTCAAGCCCAGGTAGGCGGCCGACGGGAGCAACTGCCAGCGATGACCACCACGGCTGACCGAACTTGCATCCTGGGCAAAAGGTGCGAAGCCTTCGTCGGCCAGTTGCTCGGGTGTCGGCAAAGTGCTTTGCTCCTGCTGCAACAGGTGGATTTCATCCAGGGTCACTCGCAGGTCGGCGTAGATGCCTTGCTCGGCCGCGCTCAGGTCACGGCGGGCGTCCAACTGGTGGCTCGGCAGCGCCGCAATTTCCTGGGGTTCACCGTGCAGCGCCACGACCGAGCCCGCCACCGTCAGGATGATCAGGCACAGCAGCAGCACGTAGAGGGATTCATGGCCGGCACCGGCAGGGCGTACAACCTGTGTGGTACTCATTGCGCCTGGATATCCGCTTGGTCGATTTCCACCACGTGGCCGGGGCCGGCATCAAACAGCACATAAAACTCGGCGGCGGGCTTCTTGAAGGTCAGGGTCGAATCCTCGCCGAGCTTGCCGGGCACCAGAATGGTTTCGTCGTAGCCGATCACATCCAGGGTCACACCGGGTGCGCCACTACCGTCGGAAAACCCGCCTTTGCACTGGATCTGCTCGCCGGGGATTTCCTTGCATTCGCACATCGGGTTGTGGGCAAAGGCGGTGGTACTCAAACCGGTGCACAGCAACAGCGCGGCGCGGGTCAGGCGCTTGAAAGTCATGGTTTAACTCCTTGCTTGTTCAACCAGGCAATGGTGGCAGGCGAAGCCTGGCTCAGCGGGATGGAACCCTGGTGCATGCTGCCGTCCCAGCCTTCCATGGTCACCCAGACTTCGGCGTCTACCGGGGTGCGCTCCGGCACCGGCAGGCCAGCGCCCATGCGGTATGGCGTGCCGAAGAAGATCACCCCGGCGGCGCGCAGGCTGCGGGGCTTGCCGATACGCAGGTAGGTGGCCTTGACCTGATTGGCACAGGTGTCACACAGGGCCGCGTTGAAGAATTTCATCGGGCCGGCAGGGTCCGGGCGGGGGCCTTCATTACGGAACTCGGCCAGGGTCAGGCTCCAGGGGCCGACTTGCACTTGCCCGGCCACGCGCTCGCCGATGCCGGTATCCCCGCGAAACAACGCCGCGTCGGCGAAGTACTTGGGCATGAACCCCAGCGGTATCAGCAACAGCAGAATGTTGATGTGAAACCGCCATTTGAGCCAGAAGGTGCGCAGGGGAGATGGCGTTACGCTTACGACTTTGCTCATCGCTGGGCCTCCGAGGTTTCGGCGTGCATGGCCGGGATGGAAGCGGGTTTGCGTTGGGTCTTGGCTTCGCGCTTGAGTGCGTTAAGGGTCGCCAGTGCTGTGCGCTTGGTCCAGATCAGCAAGCCACTGAGTACCATCATGCTCATGATCAGCCCGAAGAACGCCCAAATCAGCTTGATCCACAAACCGCCGAAGTCGCCAGTGTGCAGCGGGCGCATGGACTCGGTGACAAACTCCAGCTTCGAACGGTCGGACAACAAGTGCGCGGCGGCAACCTCGCCGTCATAGGGGTTGATCTGCGCAGTCTGGTACATCAACGGGTACCAGCCCCGTCCGCCAATCTGCAAGTGGCTGTAAGCGTTGAGGGGCAGGCTGATGAAGCTTGGCTCCAGGCCTGGGATACGCTGCGCGGCGACCTTGATGGCTTCGTCCACCGGAATCATCGGCGCCGGTACGCCAGGCGCCGACATCGGCACCTTGTCCCGAGCAATCACCGGGATGACGGGCTCGGTGGAAATCGAAATATGGTTGTCGCCCAGGATGGCGCGGATCAGGAACCAGATGCCGGTGATGGAAATCACGGCAATGAACCAGATCGACCAAATCCCGCTCAAGCGGTGGAAGTCGCCCCAGAAGATCCGCGCACCGTGGCGCACCCGCAGAGTAGGGCGCAGGAAGCCTTTCCAGAACTTTTTGTACACCACCAGCCCCGTCACCAGTGACGCAAGCAGCGGTATGCCGAGGGCCGACACCAGGTACCAGCCCCAGCTGTAGCCGTTGGTGAATGGCACCAGCCACCAGCCGTGCAGGGCTCGGGTGAATGCCTGGAAGTTGAACGACGGGCTGATGCCCTGGATTGACCCGGTGTAGGGATTGACATAGACCTCCACGGAGCGCCCGTCCGGGTAGCTGAGGTCGACACTGAGCGCGAAGTGGGATTCATCTGGCCGGTTGATCGACTGTACGAACACTTGCGGCTCTTCGCGCTTGATGGCGGCGATTATCTGGTCATAACTGAGCGGCTGGGCCTCATCCGACGGCTTGCTGGCGCGGATATCCGGGTTGGCCAGCCACACGATTTCCTGGCTCACCACGGCCAGGGTGCCGGTGACGCAGACGATCAGTACAAAGAACCAGATGGGCAATGCCAGCCAGCTATGTACGAGAAACCAGAGTTTGGAGCGTGACTTCTTCGACATATGAATGGGGGTCTTGATCGGAGGGGCGATAGAGGCCCGGAAAAGGCCAGTCGTAGCTTTTGCTGACGCGACGGGCTGTATCTAAATTAAGACGAATGAGAATGAGAAATCCCTAAGGCGCATATGAAAGAAAATGTTTCAGGGGCACATGCAGGCCGCATTTAGCGCTGATCGAACACGCAATACACCAGCCGCAGGCGTTCAGCGGCTTGCGTTAGGCCGGGCCTGACCTCCATGCCGCTGTGTGACATCGTCAGCAGCCATGCAGTTGAGCGCCACTACCTCGCGGCCAACCCCTGGCTCAGCTGAAGTGCGACTACGTAGTTATATAAGTAGAAATAACGCGCTCTATAGTTGCTTTCAGTGTTATTTGTTTTTCAAATAGCTTGGCTTGAATGAAAGCGCCCCTTGTCATTACGGGGTGTTGGTGCGGGTGCAGGTTAATGCCAGAGGGATTGCAAGGTTATCGTATTGACACGTTGGCGGGCATCGGCTTTAGTGAGTGCGGACTTGGAAGTCGGAACTTTATAAAAAGGAAGTTAATCGCATGACCGTGCTAGTCACTTACTCACGCCATCACGTGGTGAACTGTTATACCTCTCTGGTGCCGGTGATCAAGTGAGTTACTTGATCGTGGTCTGTCGCCTGCCCGTCGATTGTCATTGCTGCGAATAATACTTTTCCTGCGCTGGAAAAGTACGCGTCCCTATGCCTTAACAGAGAGTTCAAACTTATGTCGATTTTTGATCAAGCCATGCATCGTTCAGTCCAATGGCAAGACTGGCGCTGGCAACAGAAGAACGCCATCCGCGATGAACCTGCACTGCGCAATGCCTGCGGTGGATGGGACGAGGCCACAACGGCGCATATCGAGCACAACTTGCAAGATCGCAAGATGCAGATCACGCCTTACTATATTGATTTGATCAAGCGTTCACTCACCACCGCAGAGGTGATGGACCACCCCCTGTGGCGCCAGGTAGTTCCGTATTGGAGCGAACAGGTGCAGGGCGACTACGACGGCAGTTCCGAAAATTGGGAACTCAATCATGAGATGAAGACGCCCATCTGCCAGCACAAGTACGACAACCGCGTGATCCTGCGCACCACCAACACCTGCAATGCCTATTGCCAGTTTTGTTTCGAGGCGCTGCGCACGCTGCAGGTGGGCACCGATAAAGCTAACGCCAACACCGACTCGTTCAAGGATTCGGTGGAATACATCCGCGGGAACCCGGCGATTGAAGAGGTGATTCTCAGCGGCGGTGACCCACTGATGCTGGCCGACCGCAAGCTTGAGGAGATGTTGGCCGCCTTGCGCGGCATTCGTGATGATCTGCTGATACGCATTCATTCGCGGGCCTTGAGTTTCAACCCGTTTCGCGTGACTGATGAGTTGGTGGCGATGCTGGAGAAGTACAAGGTCAATGCATTTGGTGTGCATGTCTGCCACCCGCTTGAGCTCAGTGCTGATTTTGCCGTCGCGGTTAAACGGATTCAGGGTGTGGTCCCGATTGTATTCTCTAACATGCCGCTGTTGCGTGGCGTGAATGATGATGAAGCGACGTTGCATAAATTATTCATTGATCTTTATCGTCTGGGCGTAAAGCCATATTACTTATATCACTTCATGCCGTTTTCACCCGGTGCTTCAGAGTATAAGGCCTCGATCAGCCAAGCCATCGCCATAATGGATCGGCTCAAACGACGCGTATCGAATATTGCCCTGCCCGAATATGTATTACCTCACGCACAAGGCAAGTTCACCGTGCCGTTGTTGGACTTTGAAAAACCTGAGGACTTACCGCATTTCGAAGTGCGCGATGGGCAACGTACTTACCGTTTTCGCAACTGGGAGGGCCAATGGTGCAGTTGGCAGGATGCGGTATGAAACAGGATGCGATTCTGTTTATTGATGTAGATGACAGCGCTTGCGCTCGCTACCGCTACCGGGAACCGCATTTCACGGTGGCTCGCGCCCGCGGATTGGCGTGTTTGACGGCTGCCGTGGCGGGGCGCAAGCACCTGCAACGACTCAGGGACGACAGTGATGAAGTGTTCCTGCTCGAAACGCTCAGTGAGCAGTCCATTCTGGAGTTGGTCGGACAGTTGGACGGGCGTTATCAGGTGCGGGGGATTTTCTGCCAGGCCGGGCACCCGTCCGCACAAGGGGAGGTGGGCTGTATCGTTGCGCGGGCGTGTCAGCGGTTGGGCTTGGTCTACAGCCACCCAGAGGCGATTGCCGCGTGCAATAACAAGTTCTTGATGCGCCGCGTGTTGAAACAGCATGAGTTGCGTTCGGTACCGTTCGCGCTGTGCAACAACGAACAGGAACTCCAGCAAGGCGCCGAGCGCGTGGGTTATCCAATGATCGCCAAACCGCCCTTTGGCGGGGCTTCGGCGTTTATCAAAAAATGCTCGAACTGGGAGGAACTACGCAGCCACTATCGGCATTTCGTGAGTGATCATGGCGCCGCCGCGTATGCGGACTTCTACGGCTGTGCGCACGCCCTGCCGCTTGAGGATGGGCTGCAGCGTGAATACCTGCCAGGGCGCAGCATTCTGCTGGAGGGTTATATTCCTGGCATCGAAGGCAGTGTGGAATGTGTGATTGCCGGCGAGCGCGTCCATCCGCTGCTGATCAATGAAAAACTGCTGCTGACCGAGCGCAGCGGCACGGTCCTTGAGAACCTGCTGATTTCCCCGCCGACGTCGTTCAACCAGGCCCAGTGCGAGCAGATCCGCCAGTACGCGGTGGACTGCCTGCACGCGGTGGGCCTGACCAACGCCGTGGTGCATTTCGAGTTTCGCATGACGGACGCAGGGCCGGTGGCCATCGAGATCAACCCGCGCCTGGGCGGACTGTATGTGAACTCGGCGTTCCGCGACCTGGCCGGTATCGACCCTTATCAGTTGTACATGGGATTGTTGTTGGGCGAAAAGGGCATCAATGCACAGGTGGAGGCCGGCGCACATAAGGTTGCCGATGCGGGGCAACACTACGCGATGCTGGCGATTTATCCGCAGCACAGTGGCCTTTTCAGGGGTATTGACGGCCTTCAGTTCCTTGATCAACACCGCTCAGTGCTGGAATATGCCCCGCAGGACCCCGGCCACTACATTGACGCGGATATCGAGGAGCATTATTTGCTCAAATGCTGGGCCCAGGTTGGCAATGCCGTCGACGCCCATGCCTTGCACGATGCGTTGCAGCAACAGCTGCGCATCCTCATCGATCCACCGGTTGCAGGATAGCGATATGGACATCCCTCAGATTTCGGCGCTTTTGCGTGAACATCACTTCTGTCATCGCCCGGACTTTCGCGAACTGGTCAACGTTGAACCCGGTGAGGAGCAAAGCTTTCGCGCCTTTTGGGACAACCTGGTGCGCGACGAGGCGTTCAAGACTTATACCCACCGCGAACGGCGTATCTTGCGCTATCGTCTGTTACCGTCACGGCAATTGCAGATCGACAGGAGTACGGCGTTCAAATCGCCGGTCACCTACGCGGTGAACTATCGCCAGGGCGTGAACCACCTGAGCTATAGCGAGGAAGGCTTTATCGAGCACCCACTCATGCACAAGCTGCTGGCGACGGACCTTGCGGTGATCGCCCCGCACCTGGGCGAACAGACCTATACGATCGATATCCATCAGTTCCGGGTGCGGGCGGATGTGTCGTCGAGCAGCCCGACCACATCGGGGATTCACCAGGACGGCCTGGATTGGGTGTTCATGCACTTTATTGGCGAATGCAACACGGTGCCGGTGGTGTCGGAGGTGTTTGCCGACGAGACGGAGCACAGCCGGCTGCTGAAACTGCCGATGGAGAAATTTCTGGAGACTATCGTGATCAACGACCGTGGGTTCTACCATCGGGCCGGGGAGGTGCGACCGCGGGTGGAGACGGCACCGGCCTGGCGCGATGTGCTCTTGGTAAGCCTGCGCAGTGTCGAGGAGGCACAGTCTGCATGAGCCACGATCAACAACTGAACCTGTCGACCCGCAACGCTCGCCTGATCATCTTCGCCCGCGGTGTGTCGGATTTTGGCGCGTTCCTCAACATGGTGGCGTTGTCCACTTATGTGTACTGGCTCAGCCAGAGCGTAGTGTTTGTCAGCATCTTCCTGGCGTGCCGGGTCACCGGCGGGATTGTCGCCAGCCTGTTTGGCATCCCGTTTTTCCGGCGGTTTGCCGGGCGTGGGACGTTGGCGGGGCTGGACCTGGCCCGGGCGCTGTTGCTGACGCCGCTGCTGGTGTTGTTACCGGCTCATCAACTCACCCTTCTTCCCTTTATCGCCTTCGGTATCGGCCTGTGCAATTCGCTGTTTGCCATTGGCCTCAACAGTCAGTTGCCCACCTGGGTCGCGCTTGAGCAGCGGGTGAATACCAACGCTTGGATTACCTCGGCGGCCGCCACCGGCGCGGTCTTCGGCAGTTTGCTCTCCGGCTTGCTGATCGCCACGGGCGGATTTGAAGCGGTGTTTGCCGTCAACATCGGCACCTATGTGATTGCCGCTTGCCTGGTCTTGCCCTTGCGCGCGTTATATAGCGTTGCCGTTGCCGCCCATCGCGGGCTCGCCGCCGAATGGCACGAACTGACCAAGGGGTTGCGCGGTGCGCCGGTGCTGGCCGCGATGTTGCTGATCAGTATGCTCGACACCCTCGGCAGCGCGGCCCATAACGTCGGCTGGCCAGTGCTGTCGCAGTACATTTCACCGGACACGGCCAAGACAGTCATGGGCTATCTGCTGGCCGTGTGGGCCTGTGGCAAGTTTGTTGGCGCGCGCATCGCCAGTGCAGTGTTGAAAGGTCGTGGCACCCAAGGTATGGAGCGCTTGTTCATGCTCGGTGTGGCGTTGATGTCCAGCGGCTTTATTCTGACATTCCAGCAGACCGAACTGTGGCTGGCGCTGTTGCTGGTGGTGTGGGCGGGGCTGGGCGATGGGTTGTCCGAGGTGGCGCTGATCTCCCGTGCGCAAAGCGAGCCCGATAGCTTGCGCTTGCCGCTGTTCAGCCTCTTGACCCTGATCCAGATGGCCGGTTTTGGCGTGGGCATGCTGGTGGTCGGGCCGTTCTATGTGACGTGGACGCCGGCCCAGGTGATCGTGTTGTTCCATGGGCTGCCATTGACCGCCTTGTTGGTCATGACGATATGGCTGGGGCGCAATGCTTACCGGAGTGTCAGATCGACAAACCCTTGACGTGTTCCAAACGCCACAGAGGCCTTTAGTTTGCCGGAGCAGGCCGGTTGGGAACTGGGGCAAGGCGTGGCGTGTTGCAGGCGCGAGCAAGCTCACGCCCGCAGGGTTAATGTTGCTTGAACATCTGCATGGCACGCTGGCGGATTTGCTCCTCGGTCAGGTCCTCCTTATGGGTGGCCAGGAACCACAGGTGCCCGAACGGATCCTTCACACTCGCCGAGCGATCCCCATAGAACTGATCCTGCGGCTCGGACACTGCGCTGGCGCCGGCATCAACCGCTTGTTTGAATTGTGCGTCCACATCATTCACATACAGGTGCAAACCGACACTGGGATGTGCGTCCGGATTGCGCAGGGCCGTTTCATCGCAGGGCGTGCCCAGCATGATCACCGCTTCGCCAATACGCAGTTCTGCATGGCCGACCCTGCCGTCGGGCATGTCCAGGCGCATGAATACAGAGGCGCCAAAGGCCTTTTTATAGAATTCGATCGCCTTCGCGGCCTCGTTGATGCCCAGGTAGGGAGTAATGCCGTGGTAACCCTTGGGAATAGGTTTAACGCTCATAACGTTCTCCTTGGATGGTGGTTATGGAGTTACAGCCTTTTCACTATAGGTCACGTTACATTGCGCAATTGGCTTTACCGATGGGAGTCAAGCGTGGGCTCCAGCAGCTGCGCACCGGGGCCCCGCTCGCCAAGTTGGTCATCGTGATTGCGCAACGGGCACGCCTCCATCGACAGGCACCCGCACCCGATACAACCACTGAGCTTGTCACGCAGCAGCATCAGCTTGTTGATGCGCTCATCCAGATCTTCACGCCACAACGCCGACAGCCGCTCCCAGTCGTGGGCGTTCGGTGTGCGCCCATTGGGCAGGGCCCGCAATGCTTCGCCAATGGTCGCCAGCGGAATGCCCAGGCGTTGGGCGATTTTGATCAGCACCACCCGTCGCAATACGTCCCGTGGATAACGCCGTTGGTTACCGGCATTGCGGTTGCTCTTGATCAGGCCTTTGGATTCGTAGAAGTGCAGGGCGGTGACTGCCACGCCGCTGCGAGCGGCCAACTGACCGACGCTGAGTTCGTTGCTGAGCATATAAGACTCCCAAACAGTGCTTGACCTCGACTTAACTAGAGGTTTTACCCTGTGTGGCATCGAATCACAAGATTCTGCCTACAGAGAAAGGTGAGTGCTCATGCAGGTGTCAGAGAAAAATCGCAGCTTCACTCAATTGATCGAATTTCAGATCGAGCCCCGCCAGCAATCTGCTTTGGTGGCGGCCTTGACCACCCAGAGCGAGCGCCTGGCCGCAAGCCACGGCGGCTTTTTGAGTGCCAGTGTGCAGGTCAGCGATGATGGCCGGCGGGTGCTCAATTACCTGCAATGGCAATCTCGCGAGGAGGGTGAAGCAGCCTTCAAGCGTTTTGAGCACGGCGACGAAGATTTTTGGACGCTGATCCGCGCGCACCAGGCGACGGCCGTGACCTTCGGTTCCTTCCAGGTGTTGCGCAGCTTTGAGCGCAGCCAAGACGATGCTTTGCACTGCCGCCTAAATGGATAGATGAAGCATCCGTTCGCCCTGCAGCGTTCCCCCGGGCCTGCGTTTATTGACCGCCAGTTCGCCGATATTGATCAGGCGCGTACGCGTGACGTTGCGGCTCAGGCCCAGCAGGTTGGCGGTGTGCACCTGGTTGTAATGGCTGAAGCGGTAAGCGGCGCGCAATAAAGCGTCCTCGACCTTTTCGTGCAGGGCGCCGGCCTGTTCCTCGAAGAGCTTTTGAAACGCCCGTGCAAGCAAGGCTTCGGCGCTGTTGTCGGTGCCGTGCTGGCTGTCGTCCTGGCGTTCGATGCGCATATTCGACAGGCGCAAGTCGTCGCGCTCAATCACGCCGTTGCGGCAGATCAGCAAGGTATGGTGAATCACGTTTTCCAGTTCACGGATATTGCCCGGCCAACTGTAGCGTTTGAGTTTGTGCTCGGCTTCGTCGCTGATGGTGATCGGGCCGTAGCCCAGGCGTTGGCTGTAGGTTTGGATGAAGTGCCGGGTCAGCGGCAGGATATCGCTGGTACGTTCGCGCAGCGGGCTCAGTTCCAGGCTGACTACATTGAGACGGTAGTAGAGGTCTTCACGGAAATGCCCGGCGTTGATCGCCTTTTCCAGTTGTACATTGGTGGCGGCCAGGACTCGCACATCGATTGCAATGCTTTTGCGCGAACCCAGGCGCACCACCTCACGCTCCTGTAGCACCCGCAGCAGCTTGACCTGGATGGCCATCGGCAAATCGCCGATCTCATCCAGAAACAAGGTGCCGCCGTCAGCCTCTTCGAACCAGCCGGCCTTGGCGTTGAGGGCGCCGGTAAAGGCGCCTTTCTCATGGCCGAACAACTCGGCTTCCACTAGCGCCTCCGAAAAGGCCCCACAGTTCACCGCCACGAAGGGCAGGTTTCGCCGTGTACTGAGGTGATGGATATGCCGTGCGACAAGTTCTTTGCCGGTACCGGTTTCGCCGATGATCAGCACGCTTGCCTCGCTGGGGGCCACTTGCTGGATATGGTCGAGTAGGGCCTGAGACTTTGGGTCTTCGAAGACCTGGGCTGTGGCGCGGATCGAGGTCGCGAGGGCAGGCGAGGGCGGCAGGGTGAACAGCTGCATGGTGACCTCTCATGGGAATTCGGGCTTTGTTGAAGGGCTGTTGCCGGGTGGACAGTGGGCTGCGCGCAAGGTCTTTATAGAGGTATCGTCTTAATTCGTAAATGAAGGTGTTTCTATATTTATAGAACTTAAATGAATATAAAGATGTTTCCCTCCTGCGGACGCCGATACGCGTGATAGCGACTATCACGGACGATGATTTTTCAGTGAGAAGGGGCGGGAGTAGCCTGTGTTCATTGACTCGAAACCTTCTTCGCAGGGCCTTCTCCATGAACCGTTTCCTCGCTGTTTCCCTTTTACTTGTCACCTCTGTCCTAGCGGGGTGTGCGACCCAACCCTCCCCGGAAATGCGCCCTTATACGGCCGAGGAAACCAAGCAGTTGGCTTTGGAAGCTCTGGGCCGTCGCGGCTTGTCGTTTGACGACTATCAACGCCAACGCGCCGCGTTGCTTGGCCAGCCACAAAAGCCCTTCGGCTTTGATCACCAGGGTGAAATGAACGCCGAGCGCAGCGTGGTTTTGCATGGTCGGCCCAGTTGAGCGCGCTTCATGCAGCAAAAAGCCCGAGGTTTCCCACAAGGAACCTCGGGCTTTTTGTTTGCCATGGGGCTACTTCAGCCTGTTAAGCTCAATTCTAGGAGCGTTCCTACGCACATTTAAATAAAGTTACCTTCTTTAATGGCATTCGATCGGTTAAACCTGATGACCTCTGTTCCGGTCGATGCCCCCCGAAACGCCGCTTTCGGGAGCACGCTCTGCGAGTTTTAACCTCATGAATAAACGTCCGTTGTATTTCGACTACGCCGCTACCACGCCGGTGGATGAGCGAGTTATCCAGGTGATGGTCGAGTGTCTGGGTTTCAACGCCCACTTCGGCAACCCTGCGTCCAGTTCCCATGCATTCGGCCAAGCGGCCCGGCAGAAGGTTGAACAGGCGCGTCGCCAGGTGGCCGAGTTGGTGGGGGCCGAGCCCGAGCAGATAGTCTGGACCTCCGGTGCCACAGAATCCAACAACCTTGCGCTCAAGGGCGTGGCCCAGGCCCGTGGTGTGGCGGGTGGGCATATCATCACCAGCCAGATCGAACACAAGGCCACGCTGGACACCGCGCGGCAACTGCAGGAAGCCGGAGTGGCGGTGACCTACCTGGTGCCGGATGCGGACGGCTTGATCAGCGTCGAAGCGGTCAGCGAAGCCTTGCGCGAGGATACCTTTCTTGTCTCGCTGATGCTGGTCAACAACGAACTGGGCACCCTCAACGATATACCGGCCATTGGCGCGCGGGTGCGTGAGCACGGCGCGTTGTTCCATGTGGATGCGGCGCAAGGAGCGGGCAAAGTGGCTATCGACCTGGCCCGGTGGCCGGTGGACTTGATGTCGTTCTCTGCTCACAAGCTGTATGGGCCCAAGGGTATCGGCGCGTTATATGTGGGGCCTCGGGCGCAGCAGAAGGTACTGGCGCAGATTCACGGAGGTGGCCACGAAGGCGGTTTGCGCTCCGGCACCCTGGCGACTCATCAGATTGCCGGCATGGGCGCGGCGTTTGCTCTGGCGGCGGCGTCTTTCGCGGATGAGAAGGCCACGATTGTCGCGCTGCGCCAGCGCTTGCTGGATCAATTGGCGTCGGTTGCCGGCTTGCGTCTTAATGGCAGCCCAACCCAGCGTATTCCGCACACATTGAGCCTTACCTTCAGCGAAGGCGAGTTCAATTCAGCCGCATTGAGTGCAGGCATTGCCTTTTCCGCGACTTCAGCGTGCAATTCGGCCAGCAATGCGCCGTCCCATGTGCTTCTGGCCTTGGGGCATGACGCTCGCAGTGCCGCTCGCACTATTCGCTTGAGCCTGGGTAGGTTTACCACCGAACAGGATATCGACCAGGCCGCGCAGTTGATCAAGGCCGCATTGGCGAGTGCGCCAGCGTTCTGGGCGGTCTGATTTATCATCGCAACACATAACAATTATTAGTGGTTAGCAGGAGACACAATGAGTACGCAGCCTTTGACCCATGGAACGGTTCCCCAGCGCCTGGCGCACACCCGTGAACTGATGCGCCGCGAAGGCATTCATGCCTTGCTGGTGCCATCGGCGGACCCGCATTTGTCCGAATATTTGCCGGGTTACTGGCAAGGGCGCCAGTGGTTGTCCGGTTTTCATGGCTCGGTGGGCACCCTGATCGTCACGGCGGAGTTCGCCGGGGTCTGGGCGGATAGCCGTTATTGGGAACAGGCGACCAAGGAGCTCAAGGGCAGCGGTATCGAGTTGGTGAAGCTGCAACCGGGTCAGCCCGGACCGCTGGAGTGGCTGGCCGAGCAAACTCCTGAGGGGGGCGTAGTGGCGGTGGACGGTGCGGTCATGGCCGTGGCCTCGGCACGTACCCTGGGTGGCAAGTTGGCCGAGCGCGGCGCGCGTCTGCGTACCGATATCGATGTGCTTGATGAAGTCTGGCAAGACCGCCCGGCGTTGCCGAACCAGCCGATCTATCAGCATCTGCCGCCCCAAGCCACCGTCAGTCGTGGCGAGAAACTGGCCGCCTTGCGTGCCAGTTTGAAAGACAAGGGCGCCGATTGGCATTTCATCGCGACGCTGGATGACATCGCCTGGCTATTCAACCTGCGCGGCGGTGACGTGTCGTTCAACCCGGTGTTTGTGTCCTTTGCCTTGATCAATCAGCAACAGGCCACTTTATTTGTAGCGTTGGGCAAGGTCGATGCGCAACTGCGGGCGGTGCTTGAGCAGGATGGCGTGACCCTACGTGATTACAGCGAGGTGGCGCAAGCACTGCGAGCGGTACCGGCGGGCGAAAGCTTGCAAGTAGACCCCGCCCGCGTCACCGCCGGCTTGCTGGAAAACCTCGACGCGGGCGTCAAGCTGGTTGAAGGCCTCAACCCCACCACACTGGCTAAATCCCGCAAGAGCCTGGCGGATGCGGAACATATCCGCCAAGCCATGGAGCAGGATGGTGCGGCGCTGTGCGAATTCTTTGCCTGGCTCGACAGCGCCCTGGGTCGCGAGCGCATTACCGAACTGACGATTGACGAACACCTGACCGCTGCACGTACCCGCCGCCCAGGCTATGTATCGCTGAGTTTCAACACCATTGCCGCCTTCAACGCCAACGGCGCGATGCCGCATTACCACGCCACCGAAGAAGAGCATGCGCTGATCGAAGGTGATGGCTTGCTGTTGATCGATTCCGGTGGCCAGTACCTGGGCGGCACCACGGACATCACGCGGATGGTGCCCATCGGTAAACCGAGTGAGGAGCAAAAGCGCGATTGCACGCGGGTGCTCAAGGGCGTAATCGCTCTGTCCCGTGCACAATTTCCCAAAGGTATTCTCTCACCGTTGCTGGATGCGATTGCCCGTGCGCCGATCTGGGCCGAAGGGGTGGACTACGGTCATGGTACAGGCCATGGCGTAGGTTACTTCCTCAATGTGCATGAAGGCCCGCAGGTTATTGCCTACCAGGCCGCTGCCGCGCCACAAACAGCGATGCAACCCGGGATGATTACTTCCATCGAGCCGGGGACTTATCGCCCTGGTCGTTGGGGCGTGCGCATTGAAAACCTGGTGTTGAACCGTGAAGCGGGCAAGACGGAGTTTGGCGAATTCCTCAAATTCGAAACCCTGACCCTGTGCCCGATTGATACCCGCTGCCTGGAGCCGTCGTTGCTGACGGCGGATGAGCGTGAATGGTTCAACGCCTATCACACCGAGGTGCGTGAGCGCTTGAGCCCATTGCTTAGTGGTGCGGCGCTTGAGTGGTTGCAGGTGCGTACCGCGGCTATTTGATCGGTTGCAGCCGGCCTGCGCCGGCTGCAAGCAAGATCTAGCTGAGGGCTTCGCGCACGAAATCCAGACGGTCCTGACCAAAGAACAGCTGATTGCCTACAAAAAAGCTGGGGGCACCGAACACGCCACGTTTAACGGCTTGTTCGGTTTTGTCTTTGAGCGTGTTCTTGACAGCCTCATCGTTGGACAGGGCCAGTACTTGTTCCGGATCGAACCCATCTTCAGTGAGCACACTGGCCACGACCTCGGGGTCGCCCAGGTGACGCCCCTCTACCCAGAGCGCTTTGAACAGGCTGTCGATAAAGTCGGGAAAGCGCTCAGGCTGATGGATTTGCATGCCGGTGATTGCGCGCATCAGTACAAGGGTATTGATGGGGAAGTGCGGGTTGAATCTGAGCGGTACGTTGTAGCGTTTGGCGTAGCGTGCCAGGTCATCCAGCATGTAGCGTCCCTTGGCTGGCACTGTGATCGGTGAGGCATTGCCTGTGGCCTTGAACACGCCGCCCAATAGCATCGGCTGATAGACCAGATGCGCACCGGTTTCGGCGCAAAGTGCGGGTAGTTGGGTGTAAGCCAGATAAGTGGCGGGGCTGCCGAGATCAAAGAAGAACTCCAGGGTTTTACTCATGGTCTGTACTCACTGCTTATTGTTATAGAGGGAGTCACCAGGTTTCGTTCCAGGGGCGCAGGTCCAGTTCGAACGTCCAGGCGTCCCGTGGCTGGCGATGGAGGAACCAGTAGTTGTCGGCAATATGGTCAGGGTTGAGGAGGGCGTCCTGATCCTTGAGGGCGTATTTTTGCGGGAAGTTCTCGCGAATGAAGTCGGTATCGATGGCACCGTCGACCACCACATGGGCGACATGGATGTTCATCGGGCCTAACTCCCGCGCCATGCTTTGTGCCAAGGCGCGTATCCCATGCTTGGCGCCGGCGAAAGCGGCAAACCCCGCGCTTCCGCGCAAGCCGGCGGTGGCGCCGGTGAACAGGATAGTGCCGCGGTTACGCGTGACCATGCGCTTGGCGACTTCCCGTGCGTTCAGGAAACCGGAGAAGCCTGCCATCTCCCAAATCTTGAAGTACTTGCGTGCGGTTTCTTCCAGAATGCTGCAAGGCACATTGGCACCGATATTGAAGACGAAAGCTTCAATGGGGCCTAGCTCGGTTTCGATTTGCTCAACCAGTGCGATCACGTCTTCTTCTTTACGCGCATCACAGGCGAAGCCGTGGGCTTGTCCGCCTGCCGATTGGATGCTGTCTACCAGTGGCTGCAGTTTATCGGCGCTGCGGCGTGTAACGCAGGCGATATAACCTTCGCGGGCAAAGCGCCTGGCGATGGCGCCGCCGGTTGCGTCACCGGCACCTATCACCAATACGATTTTGTTGTTGTGCGTCATGGGAACTCCGTTGGCTCGATGATCGAGCAGGAGTTTAGTCGCCATGTCGCAATTGGCCTGGAATGCGGGGGAATTTAAGATGAGCAGCCGGGAAGGACTGCTCGGGCAGCTATTTGCAGATGACGATCATGCTGCGGCTGGTGTAGCCCGCAGGGTTGAGGCCGAATGGGTAGTCCCCGGGCTCTTCGGAATTGTCGCCGGACTTGGCGATCACCCGGTAACCCTTGGCCCCGCAGGAATTAGCTGCGCTGGTGTAGCACTGGTCCCAGGAGGAGGACAGGCCCGAACAGTTGATATGCAGCCCTTTTTTACCGCGTTTCACTTCTGTTTTAGTGGTTGCGGCACAACCTGCGATGCCCACAACCAGCAACAGTATCAAAATTCGTTTCATTCCCATCCTTAATAGCCGCCCTGCAAAAGAACAGAGCCGCTTTACTCGCTCTCGAGCGAAGCGTTCATGCTGTCCGTGTCGAAATTCTCCATGAATGACATTCGGTTACGGCCTAAACATGGCCTAAATGAGCGGCAAATACCAGAGCTGGTGTTAAAGATGATCAGTCGGCGGGCACCAGGGGTTTGGATTCGTTGCGCATCGTCAACGTGGCACCGACCGAAGCCAGGATAATGCAGGTAATGGCCAGCCACTGGGCGAGCGAGAGATGCTCTTGCAGGAAGAGCAGGCCGGAGAGGGCGCCGAACGCCGGCTCGATGCTCATCAGTGTGCCGAAAGTACGGGCGGGAAGGCGTGTCAGAGCGACCATCTCCAAGGTGTAGGGTAGGGCAGTGGACAGAATCGCCACGCCGATGGCGACAGGGATCAGCGCGGGTGTGAGCAGCGCGGTGCCAGCATGCACGATGCCTATCGGTGCAACGAACAGGGCGGCAATCATTACCCCGAGCGCGGCAGTCTGGACACCGTTGTCATTTCCCGCCTTTTGGCCGAACAAAATATAGAGTGCCCAACATACGCCTGCGCCGAGCGCGTAGGCGGCTCCTGTCAAATCAATACCGCTAGTGGCCTCGCCCATCGGAATCAATAGAAGCAGGCCGATGATCGCCAGAGCAATCCACACGAAGTCGATCGCTCGGCGCGAGGCATAGATAGCGACGGCAAGCGGGCCTGTGAATTCGAGCGCTACGGCAATGCCCAGGGGCACGGTGCGCAGTGACATATAGAAGAGGAAGTTCATGCCACCCAGCGCCATCCCGTAGATGATCACTGTGCGCAGTGACTTGGTCGTCAGCTTGGCACGCCATGGTCGCAATATGAGCAGCATGATCACGCTGGCAAAAATCAAACGCAGGGCAGTGGTGCCTTGTGCGCCAACAATGGGAAACATGCTTTTGGCCAATGACGCACCGGATTGGATGGACGCCATGGCGATCAATAGCAGGCCGATCGGAAACAATGCGGATGCCAGGCTGCGAGGAGGGGTGGTCATTGCGGGAGTTCTTCCGAAGTCATGATCGATAAATACGTGGCGCTATGATGCTTAACTGTCAGCGGATGAGCAATATATTGCTCAAATACTCGCTCATAGCTATCTATATAGTAGAAAAATTGGGTTTTTGAGGTTTTTGATAGAAAAACCGAATGATGGGGTTGACGGCAGATTCTGGGAGCCTATAATTCGCCCCACTTCCGGCGCAGTCGAAACGGAAAACTCCTTGTTAAACAATGAGTTACGCGGTTCTCGACAGCAAGTTGCTTCAGTTCATCGAAGCCAAAAGGAAGTTGAAAAAGAGGTGTTGACAGCAGCGTGTAACGCTGTAGAATTCGCCTCCCGCTTACGAGAGATCGCAAGCGCAAGTGGTTGAAGTTGTTGAAGAAATCTTCGAAAACTTCTGAAAATAACCACTTGACAGCAAATGAGGCTGCTGTAGAATGCGCGCCTCGGTTGAGACGAAAGATCTTAACCAACCGCTCTTTAACAACTGAATCAAGCAATTCGTGTGGGTGCTTGTGGAGTCAGACTGATAGTC
>NZ_JAEKCN010000031.1:0-37937 GCF_016405455.1 Pseudomonas sp. MF7453
GGAGCTGGCTTGCCTGCGATGACGGCCTGCCAGCCCACGCCAATCTACCTGACACTCAGCGATCCAACTGTGGGAGCTGGCTTGCCTGCGATGACGGCCTGCCAGCCCACGCCAATCTACCTGACACTCAGCGATCCAACTGTGGGAGCTGGCTTGCCTGCGATGACGGCCTGCCAGCCCACGCCAATCTACCTGACACTCAGCGATCCAACTGTGGGAGCTGGCTTGCTCGCGAAGGCGGCCTCGCAGTCAACACAGTTGGACCGTGTACATATCCATTCCTGCGGTAACGGCCACCTAGGGTTCCGCTCTGACAGCGGCTCACTTTTGAAAAGCAAAAGTAAGCAAAACGCTCTTGCCCCACCACTCGGCACCTCGCCTAGGCACGGTGTGCCCGAACGCAGGCTTGAATCCGTGGGCCGCCGCCACGCGCCAACCATGGCGCGGGGCGGCTAACCCGGCGTCCTGCCGGGTTACCCACGAATTCAAGCCTGCGTTCGGCCAGCGTGGTTTAACGGGGCGCCTGAGATCAAGATCAAAAGCAGATCAAGATCAACAGCGACTCGCTTCGCATCGTGGTTACCGTTGAGCGCTACAGAGTTGTGTAGATACCTATGCTGCGATAGCGGTAGTGAATCCAGCACTGCCATCGCAGGCAAGCCAGCTCCCACATTGATTGGGTTTCTTCAGGTGGATCAGGTCAGGCCTTGCTGACCAACCCATCCGCCCTGAACATCCCGCGAATCCCGCGCACGGCCTGGCGAATGCGGTCCTGGTTCTCGATCAGCGCAAAGCGCACATGATCATCGCCATACTCGCCAAAGCCGATCCCCGGCGACACACACACCTTCGCCTCCAGCAGCAACTTCTTGGCAAACTCCAGCGAGCCCATGGCGGCGTACTGTTCGGGAATCTTGGCCCAGACGTACATCGACGCCTTGGGGTTCTCCACCATCCAACCCAGCTCATGCAGGCCCTTGACCAGCACATTGCGGCGCTGGCGGTACTGCTCGGCGATGTCCTTAACGCACTGCTGATCGCCTTCCAGCGCCGCAATCGCCGCGACTTGCAACGGCGTGAAGGTGCCGTAGTCGTGGTAGCTCTTGATCCGCGCCAAGGCGTTGACCAGTTCCGGGTTGCCTACCATGAAGCCGATGCGCCAGCCGGCCATGTTGTAGCTTTTGGACAGAGTGAAAAACTCCACCGCGATGTCCTTGGCGCCGGGCACCTGCATGATCGAGGGGGCTTTCCAGCCGTCGTAGACGATGTCGGCGTAGGCCAGGTCGTGCACCACCAGCACATCGTATTGCTTGGCCAGAGCGATCACTCGCTCGAAGAAATCCAGCTCCACGCACTGTGCGGTGGGGTTGGACGGGAAGCCCAGGATCATCATCTTTGGCTTGGGGATCGAACCGCGAATCGCCCGTTCCAGCTCGGCGAAAAAGTCCACGCCCGGCACCAGCGGCACCGAACGCACCTGGGCACCGGCAATCACTGCGCCGTAGATATGAATCGGGTAGCTGGGGTTGGGCACCAGCACGGTGTCGCCCTGGTCCAGGGTGGCCAGCATCAGGTGCGCCAGGCCCTCTTTGGAACCGATGGTGACGATGGCTTCGGACTCAGGGTCGATATCCACTTCATAGCGGTCCTTGTACCAGCGCGAAATCGCCCGGCGCAGGCGCGGAATGCCTTTGGAGGTGGAGTAGCCGTGGGTATCTTCGCGTTGGGCGACGGTGACCATTTTTTCCACAATATGCGGTGGCGTGGCGCCGTCGGGGTTACCCATGCTCAAGTCGATGATGTCTTCGCCGCGCCGACGCGCAGCCATCTTCAGCTCGGCAGTGATATTGAAAACGTAAGGGGGGAGTCGATCTATGCGCGCAAAGCGGCGCGGCGAACCTTGGTCTGCCATTGTTGCCTCGAAAGTACGTAAGCGCCCGGAACCGTCCGAGCGACGTCGGCCACTGCGGTGGCCTGCGAGGCAGACAATACGAGCGATGATGGCAAGTTGTCCAGATGTGTAGGAAAAATTTCTACATGGAGTACGGCGCGGATATGCCCCTATACTCGATGCGGGTTTGTTCCCTCATAAGAAGGAGACTGTTCGTATGGATCAGCAGACAAAACAACCGTTGGAGCCACGCATGGAAGCCGGCAAAGCGCTGGTGATCGCCGGTGTGCAAGGGCGGTATTCGAAGGCCACAGTGGGCGATATTCCACGCTTGTGGGAGTTGTTCGACACCTGCATCAAGGACATCAAGAAGCGTGTGGGCGGGGTGACCTATGGGGTATGCCACAACCCGCATCATGGCGAATTCGATTACCTGGCGGGGGTTGAAGTACCGACCAGGGGCGATGTGCCGAGCAACTTCGAGTTCATCGAAATCCCGCCGCTCAACTATGCCGTGTTCGCGCATTACGGGCCGGTGCAGGCGCTTGAGCAAACCTACGAGCGCATCATGTTCGAATGGCTGCCGCATTCGGGCTACAAAGTGATGGGGGCGGATTTCGAGCGCTATAGCGCAGATTTCGACGCGAGGAAGGGCACGGGGACGGTGGAAATCTGGCTGCCGGTTGGAGAGCGGGGCTGACTGCGCATTTGATGTCACGTAAACACGACAGGCACGCCTCAAAGTCATGTTTACGTGACATTACCGTTATGGGCTGAATACCCAGCGCAACCGGCGCTCATACCCAACCCGTCCCTTGTAGGCCTCGCCGCTGTCCGCCCATCCCGCCCCCAGATACAGCCCCATCGCCGCCACATTGTCCGTGTCCACTGACAGCTCCAACCCGTTGATCTGCGGCCACGCTTCAAGCGCCATGGCCGGCAGCGCCTGCAAACACGCCTTGCCGAACCCGCGTCCTTGCTGATGTCGATCCACCTGCAACGCGTGCAGTGTGGCGCTGTGTTCATCGGCCCAATGGGGCAGGCACGGGGGGCGTTTGAGCAGGAGGAAGGCGACGGCAATGTCGTCGGCCAGCAACGCGAAGCCTTTAACCCCAGGGCTTGGGTTGGCCAGCAAGGTATTGAGGGCGCAGTACATATCCCCGCTAAACGGCAGTTGTTCAGGATGAACTTCGATGGCGCCCACTTGCTGTCGTTGCACAGCATTGAGCGCCTCGTAGGCAACAAGGCGGGTTTGCATCGGGCTATCCGAACGGCTGCAAAGAAGGGCGCAGTCTATCGGGTTTGACCGGTGGGAAATTATTTTTCCGTGGTGTGTCGATTTGCTCAAAGGCCATTCGACTAAGGGTGTCTTACGTGATTTTCCATCCCAAGGAGTCATCGCCATGAGCACCGCAATCAACAGCCTGATCGAGCAATGGAAGCAAGCCGTCGTCAGTCGCGACATCGACAAAATTGTCAGCTTTTACGCCGACGATATCGTCTCGTTCGATGCCGTAACCGCTTTGCAATTCAAAGGCAGGGCGGCCTACCGCGCGCACTGGGCAGCGTGCATGGAGCACTGCCCCGGCCCCGGTATCTTCGAGTTTCATGAACTGCACATTGTCGAAGCGCCAGACAGCGCGTTCGCTCACTGGCTGGCCCATTGCGGCGGTGCCGGGCCCGATGGAGAGGTGAAAGCCTGCTGGATGCGCGTGACCGCCGGGTACCAGCGTATCAATGGTCAGTGGAAGGTGGTGCATGAACATTGGTCGGCGCCGTTCGATATGCAAAGCGGCACGGCGCTGTTCGACCTGAAACCCTGAGCGCCGCGAACTATAGTCAGTAGTCCGACAACGGAGAACATCATGAAATACCTGTGCCTGATCTACAGCGACGAACAGGTGTTGCACACCTCGCCCGACAGCCCCCATGACTCGGAGTGCTTCGCCTACGCCGAGGCCATCCAGGCCAGCGGGCGGATGCTGGCCGCCGAGCCGCTGGAGCCGGTGAGTACCGCCACCACCGTGCGTATGCGCAATGGCAAGGTGTCGATCACCGACGGGCCGTTTGCCGAGACCAAAGAGCAACTCGCTGGCTTCTATCTGATCGACGCCCGTGACCTTAACGAAGCGCTCCAGGTAGCCGGTGGCATTCCGGCGGCCCGGGTCGGCAGTGTGGAAGTGCGCCCGGTACGCGAACTGAACCTGCCGCAATGACGCTCAGTGGCCAGGTCGAAGCCATCTACCGCAGCGAGTCACGCCGCGTTCTCGCGACGCTGATTCGCGTGCTGGGTGATTTCGACCTGGCCGAGGAGGCGTTGCACGAGGCGTTTTTTGTCGCCGTGCAGCGCTGGCCCGAGGACGGCATACCGGATAATCCAAGGGCCTGGCTGGTATCGACCGGCCGCTTCAAAGCCATCGACCGCCTGCGTCGGCAGGCGCGGTTTACCCCGTTGCTGCAAGAGCAGGCCGATACGCTGCAAGCAGCTGACTGGAGCGATGACGACGTGGAAGATGACCGCCTGCGGCTGATCTTCACCTGCTGCCACCCCGCGCTGGCAGCCGATGCCCAGGCCGCGCTGACCCTGCGCGAGATCTGCGACCTCAGCACCGAGCAAATCGCCCACGCTTTCCTGGCCACACCTGCCACCATCGCTCAGCGCATCGTGCGCGCCAAGGGCAAGATCCGCGACGCGAAAATTCCTTATCAAGTGCCGTCCCGAGCCGAGTTGCCCGAGCGATTGGACAGCGTGTTGCGCGTGATTTACCTGGTGTTCAACGAGGGCTACACAGCCTCCACAGGAGCGGACCTCACCCGCGAAGACTTGACCCTGGAAGCCATTCGCCTGGGCCGTTTGCTGATGCAATTACTGCCGGAACCGGAGGTGATGGGCTTGCTGGCGTTGATGCTGTTGCATGAGTCGCGAAGGCCCGCCCGCACGTCGGCCACCGGCGAACTGGTGCTGCTGGATGCTCAGGACCGTGGGCTGTGGGATAAGTCTTTGATGGCTGAAGGCTGCGCCCTGGTGGAGCAGGCGCTGACCACCCGGCGCTTCGGGCCCTATTGCTTGCAGGCGGCGATTGCGGCCGTGCACGCCGAGGCAGCCTGCGCCGGGGAAACCGATTGGCGGCAGATTGTCGGGCTCTACGATGTATTGCTCAGGGCTGTGCCGTCGCCGGTGATCGAGTTGAACCGTGCGGTAGCGGTGGCGATGGAGCAGGGGCCGTTGGCGGGGTTGGTGCTGGTAGACAACCTTTTGCAGCGCGGTGAGTTGCAGGACTACCACTTGGCGCATTCGGCGCGTGGGGAGTTTTGCCGGCAGTTGGGGCGGTTTGCCGAAGCCCGCAGCGCGTACGAAAAAGCCTTGTCCCTGACCCAACAGGCGCCAGAAAAACGCTTCATCACGCGACGCCTCGCCGAACTCAAATAGCCAAAACACTGTTATGACGCCCCGCGATCCAATGTGGGAGCTGGCTTGCCTGCGATGACGGCCTGACAGCCAACGTCTCTCTAACTGCCCCCTCTACATTGCACTGCGTTCACTCCAGCATCTTGCCCAGCAACCAGCTCCCCGCAGGCCCCGGCGGCTGTTGCCGAGACCACAGCGCATCGACCGCCACCGAACGCGGCCAACTGCGAACCTTGAGTTCGACCAACTGGTTGCCGCCAAAGCGTTCCACCAGCCAGCGCGGAATGGGTGCCCAACCAAAACCCAGTTGTGCCATCTCCATCAACATCAGGTAACTCGGTGCTGACCATACACGCTGCGTACCGCGGTTTTCATTGGGGTTGATGATGCTCGCCAAGCGCAGCTCACGGTGTTGTTGCAGGGTGTGCGCAGGGACGCTTTTCAGGCTTGCCAACGGATGTTCAGGCGAGACGAACAGCGCGATTTCCGTGCGTTCCTCAACGCAGGAGAAGGTCAGATCCGGCGGGTAAACCTCTTGTTTTTCGATAAACGCGATCTGTGCCCGGCCGCTTTGCACCAGCGCGATCAAGTCTTCGCATTCGGCGATCAGGCATTCCAGCTCAAGGTCCGGGTAGCGTTGCTCAAAGGCGGTGAGGGCAATTTCGAATCGGTCCGACTGGTAAGTATCGGACATGGCGATACTCAACCTCGGCTCCAACCCCTGGGATAACTGACTGGCGGCCAGCTCCAGGCGGCTGCTGGCCTCCAGCACCTGTTCGGCCCGTTGCAGCAGAACTTGCCCCGCCGGGGTCAGGGTGGGTTTGCGGCTGCTGCGATCAAACAGCACCACGTCCAGGTCGATCTCAAGGCTGGCCACCGCCGCGCTGACAGTCGACTGGCTTTTGCCGAGCTTGCGCGCTGCGCCAGAAAACGAGCCTTGGGTCGCGGCCTGGACAAATGCCTGGAGCACTTCATGGGAAGCCATACTATCGCCTTGGTCGATGGTTACTGGTTATGAAGTATCGAGACAAAGGCTGATCATGGCAATCATCGTCACTCACGGAGCCGGGTCATGAACCCTACCAAGTCGATTACTGAACGTGTTTTCCAAGCCCTGGGTTTTGAAGGGTTGGCCTTGTTGATCTGTACGCCGCTGTTGGTGTGGATCACCGGCAGACCGGCGCTGGAGATGGGCGCTGTGACCCTGGGCATCAGCCTGTTGGCCCTGAGCTGGAACGTGGTGTTCAACAGCCTGTTCGACCGCCTCAAAACCCACCTGCAACTGGCCAACAGCGGTTGGACCCGGGTGCTGCACGCGCTGCTGTTCGAAGGCGGGCTGATCCTCTTGGCGGTGCCGCTGATTGCCGCCCTGATGAAGATCAGCCTGTTGGAAGCCTTCATCCTCGACATTGGCGTGTTGCTGTTCTTCCTGCCGTACACCTACGTGTACCACTGGGGTTACGACGTGTTGCGCGAGAAATTCGCCGGTAAAACCCCAGTTACCCTGTAGGAGCGAGCTTGCTCGCGAAGATCGCTGACGATAACGCGGGACCTCTGGAAACACGCGGCGCTCTTGAGTATTTCGCGAGCAAGCTCGCTCCTACAGGGGGGGCGTCGTTTAGAGGAACATCCCGCCCGACGCTTCGATCCGCTGGCCGGTGATCCAGTGGCTGCCATCGGCCAGCAAGGTCGAAATCGCCCCGCCAATATCGTCCGGCAAACCGGCGCGGCCCAGGGCCGTATTGCTGGCGATCATTGCATTCACCTCGGTGTTGTCACGCACTGCGCCGCCGCCGAAGTCGGTGGCAATCGCGCCCGGCGCCAGGGTGTTCACGGTAATGCCGCGTGGGCCCAGCTCTTTGGCCTGATAACGCGACAGCACTTCGACCGCGCCCTTCATCGCCGCATAGGCCGCGTACCCCGGCAGGCTGAAGCGCGCCAGGCCGCTGGAGATATTGATGATGCGCCCGCCATCGCTGATCAACGGCAGCAGTTTTTGTGTGAGAAAAAACGGCGCCTTTACGTGGATTGCCACCAACTGGTCAAACTGGGCTTCGGTGGTCTCGACAAAGCTTGCGTGGGTGCCGACTCCGGCGTTGTTGATCAGGAAATCGAAGCGATCCACGGCGAACACATCCTTGAGCAACTTACCGATCTGGCCAACGAACGCATCGAAGCTCGCGCTCTGGCTCACGTCCAGTTGCAGCATGGCGGCGCGGCCGCCCAATGCCTCTACCTGGGCAACCACGGCTTGGGCTTCGCCCGCAGCGCTGTGGTAGGTGCCGATAATGTCTACGCCTTGGGCAGCCAGGTGCAGCGCAGCGCTTTTGCCCAGGCCACGGCTGGCGCCGGTGATGAGTGCGATTTTACGGGTCATGGTGCAGTCCTCAGCGGTAGTTAGTGGGACTGAGTGTATTTGTCCGCCTATAACGTGATAAACAGCACTATTGCGGAATCACTGGCCGGATAAAGCGAACAATCCCATGAACAAGCTTGAGCTGCTGCGTACCTTCGTGCGCGTGACTGAATTGTCGAGTTTCACCCAGGCGGGTGAAAGCCTCGGCCTGCCGCGTTCCACCGTGTCCGAGCATGTGCAGGCACTGGAAGAACTGCTCGGGGCGCGCTTGCTGCAACGCACCACGCGCAAAGTGCAGGCGACCCAGGATGGCCGTGTGCTGTACGAGCGCAGCAAGGATCTGCTGGCGCACATGGAGGAGCTGGAAGGCCTGTTTCGCCAGGATGAAACCCAACTGGCGGGGCGCATACGGGTGGACATGCCCAACGTCATGGCACGGGCAGTGATTTTGCCGAACTTGCCCACGTTCATGGCGCGCCACCCGTTGATCGACATGCAGATCAGTTGCTCGGACCGCCAGGTGGACCTGATCGCCGAAGGTTTTGATTGCGTCGTGCGCGTCGGTGCCCAGCCCGATCAAACCGTGGTGGCGCGCCGGGTGTGCAGTATGGCGATGGTTAACTGCGCGAGCGCGGCCTACCTGCAACGTTATGGCGTGCCCGAGACCCTGGCGGACCTGGCGAACCACCACTTGGTGCATTACGTGCGGCCGCTGGGTGCACGCTCGGCGGGGTTCGAGTACCTGGCAGGCAACAAGGTACAGCGGTTAGCGATGGCTGGCAGGGTGACCGTCAACAGCACCGATGCCTATCAGTCGGCGTGCCTGGGCGGGTTTGGCATCACCCAGGTGCCGCAGCTGGGGATACGTGACTTGCTGGCCAGCGGCGAGTTGGTGGCGGTGCTGCCCGATTACCAGGCGCCGCCGCTGGATGTGTCGTTGCTGTACGCCGGCCAGCGGCATTTGCCATTACGGGTGCGGGTGTTCATGGACTGGTTGACCGCCACCCTGCAAGCCCATCTTTAGCGGCGTGCCGACAACTGCTGCGGCGCCAGGAATGCATCGTGGAAGTAATCCCGGAAGGCTTGCATCGCCGGGGTAAACGCGCGCTCGCGGTGCCAGGCCAGGCCCACGCTCATGGGCGTGACCGGGTCGGTCACGGTCAGCGTCTCGATGCGCTTGCCTTCCAGGGACCAGGGCCGGTGCACCAGGTCGGACAGGATCGCCACGCCGCTGCCGTTGGCAACCATGCTGCGCACCGCCTCCACCGAGCTGGTGCGCAGCCGCACCTTGGGCGTTTGCCCGGCCTGCTCCCAGTAGCGCATGGCACTGTGTTCGGCTTCATCGACGGTGAGCAAAATGTAGGGCTCTTGGGCCACGTCCGCCAGGCTCACGGCGCCGCGTTCGCACAACGGGTGATGGCTGGGCAGCCACAGGCGGCGTTCGGAGTTGAATAGAATTTCCGAGACGATATCCGCGTGGGTGAGGTTGGCGGTGAGCACCACGGCCATGTCGAACTGGCCATCGAGCAGGCCCTGTTCGATGGCCTGGCGTTCCTGCTCGAACACCTCAATGGTCACGTCCGGATGCCAATGTTCCATGCGCTGCAAATGGTGCGGCAGGAAATATCCCAGCACGGTGTAACTGGCCGCCACCCGCAACACGCCGCTGGCGCGGTAGTCCGGCAGCGGGCTGTTCAGGGCATCCTCCACGCTGCGCACAATCACATAGGCGCGGTTGAGAAAATGCCGACCGGCATCGGTGAGGTTCATGCCCTGGGCCGAGCGCACGAACAACTGCACGCCGAGCATGGCTTCCAGCTCCTTGATCGCCGTGGTCACCGCCGATTGGGAGATGTTCAGGTGAATCGCCGCCTGAGAAATCTGGCCGATTTCAGCGGTGGCGACGAAGTAGCGAACCTGGCGCAAGGTAAGGGACATGGCTGGTATCTGATTTTCAGAAGATGGGTCATCTGATAATAGATCTTCCCAAGGGGTCAAGCCCCGGCCTACTTTTCTGGCATCCCTTATGGCGGAGCAACCTTGATGCAGGCAGTGGATTTGAATTCAGACATGGGCGAAAGCTTCGGGCCCTGGACTATTGGCGACGGCGTCGACGCCGAGCTGATGGCGTATATCAGCTCGGCCAATATCGCCACCGGCTTTCACGCCGGCGACCCCGGCACCATGCGCCGCACCGTCGAGCGCGCCAGGCAATTGGGTGTGGCCATCGGCGCGCACCCAGGCTTTCGTGACCTGGTGGGTTTCGGTCGCCGGCATATCAACGCACCGGCCCAGGAACTGGTGGACGATATGCTCTACCAGCTCGGTGCCCTGCGTGAAATGGCCCGCGCCCAAGGCGTGACCTTGCAACATATCAAGCCTCACGGCGCGCTCTACATGCACCTGGCCCGCGATGAAGAGGCCGCCCGGCTGTTGGTGCAGAACCTGCAAATCATCGAGCCCACGCTGATGCTGTATTGCATGCCCAACTCGGTGATCTGGCGCATTGCCAAGGAACTGGGGCAGCCGGTCGTGCGCGAGTTCTATGCCGACCGTGAGTACGATCTGAGCGGCTCCATCGTATTTACCCGCAATGTACGCGCACTGGAGCCTGCCAACGTTGCAGCGCGTGTCCTGCGCGCTTGTCAGACGGGGCTGGTACGTACCGTGGAAGGCGAAGACCTGATGATCGAATTCGATTCAATCTGCTTGCACAGCGATACCCCTGGCGCCCTGGACCTGGTGCAAGCCACCCGTGAGGCGTTGGATCAGGCCGGGATCGAAGTTCGCCGCCCTCAATAAACGCCTTACCTCACTTTTTGCCTGCCTTTCTACAATGATTCCAAGAGGAACAGACATGGCTGAAACGTCCCCCATCCGCTACAGCTTCGGCGGTGATGAACACCTGTTTGCCGAGGTCAGCGACAGCATGTCCCTGGAGGCCTTTTTCAAAGGCATGGCGGTGACCCGCGCCGTGGAGCGCCTGGCGCTGGAAGGTGTGCTGGATGTGTGCCTGGCCAATGCATCGTTCCAGATCCGCTTTGACCCCGACCGTATCGCGCCCCATGTGCTGCTCGACGCGGTGCAAAGTGCCGAAGCCCAGGCGGTGGCCGAGCGCACGTTGCACACGCGCATTATCGAAATCCCGGTGCTCTATAACGACCCCTGGACTCACGAAACCCTGATGCGCTTTCGTGACCGCCACCAAGACCCCAGCGGCACCGACCTGGAATACGCCGCACGCATCAACGGCCTGGCCGACGTGGACGCGTTTATCGCCGCTCACAGTGGCGCGCCGTGGTTTGTGTCGATGGTCGGGTTTGTCGCGGGCTTGCCGTTCATGTTCCAGATGGTCGAGCGCGAACGGCAATTGCAGGTGCCCAAATACCTGCGGCCACGTACCGATACGCCAAAACTGACCCTGGGCCATGGCGGCTGTTTTGGGTGTATCTATTCGGTTCGCGGCGCTGGCGGTTACCAGATGTTCGGCGTGACCCCGGCTCCGATCTACGACCCGCAGCAGCAGTTGGCGTACCTCAAGGAGCACATGGTGTTCTTCCGCCCTGGCGATATCGTGCAGTTCAAATCGATGGACCGGGAGGCTTACGACCTGGCCGTCGCCGACGTGGACGCCGGGCGTTTCGACTTGCGCATTCGCCCGGTGGAATTCTCTCTGGATGCCTTTCTCGCCGACCCTATTGGCTATCCGAAAACCCTGCAGGAGGCGCTGGCATGATCAAGGTGCTCAAACCCGGCCTCGCCACCTCCGTGCAGGACCTGGGCCGCGAAGGCTATTACCACCTGGGTATTCCGCCATCGGGGGCGCTGGACCAATACGCGCTGAGTGCGGCCAACCATTTGGTCGGCAACCCCGTGGGCGCGGCTGGCCTGGAATGCACGCTGATCGGGCCTGAGTTGGAGTTTCAGCAAGACGCGCTGATCGCGTTGAGCGGTGCCTTGATGTCACCGCGCCTGGACGGTGAAGTGGTGCATCAGGACACCGCCTTTAGCGTGCGTGCCGGGCAGGTGCTGCGCTTCGAGTTTCCTGTGGCTGGCGCGCGGACTTACCTCGCCGTTGCCGGAGGCATCGACGTGCCGTTGGTGCTCGGCAGCCGCTCCACCTACACCCTTGGCGCGCTCGGTGGGTTTGATGGGCGGCGTTTGCAGGAGGGCGATCTGTTGCCCGTCGGCACCGCCAGTGGTGCGGGGCGTGCGGGCAACAGCTTGCCGATGGCGTTGCGTCGTTCGGTGGGCGGCGATGTCACGTTGCGGGTCGTACCGGGGCTGTATTACGAACGCTTGACTGACGGGGCGAAAAGCAGCTTTTTTGCCGAACCATGGACGGTGGGCTCCGAGGCCGATCGCATCGGCTATCGCTTCAAGGGCGGCAGCGCGTTGAGCTTCCAACCACGTGAACAGCCGTTTGGCGCGGGCTCCGATCCCTCCAACATCGTTGACAGTTGCTACCCGATCGGCTCGATTCAAGTACCGGCGGGGCTGGAACCGATTGTGCTGCATCGCGATGCGGTGTCGGGCGGTGGCTACGCGATGATCGGCACGGTGATCAGCGCCGACCTGGACTTGATCGGGCAGATGCAGCCCAACCAGCGGGCGGGGTTTGTGGCGGTGACACTGGAGCAAGCGCTGGAGGCACGGCGGGTCTACAAGAAACGCCTGAAGGCCATGGTTGCGCTCTTCACACCCTGAAGAAACACAAAACCAAGGGTGGCACGCCCTAATACCTGTAGGAGCGAGCTTGCTCGCGAAAAACTCACAGGCGCCGCGTTCATTCAGAAAGCACGCGTTATCGTTGGCGTTTTTCGCGAGCAAGCTCGCTCCTACAGAGGGCAAGTCACCCACATTTTGATCTGCTGTATGTCAAAACAATTGGGTGAACAGCCAGTAGAGGCTACCCGACAGGATAATCGCCGCCGGCAAGGTCAACACCCACGCCATCAACAAATTACGGATGGTCTTCATCTGCAACCCCCCGCCATTGGCAACCATGGTCCCGGCCACGCCCGAGGACAATACATGGGTAGTCGACACCGGCAGCCCGAACATATCCGCCGCGCCAATGGTCAGCATCGCCACCGTTTCGGCCGAAGCGCCTTGAGCGTAAGTCAGGTGAGTCTTGCCGATTTTTTCGCCCACCGTCACCACGATGCGCTTCCAGCCGACCATGGTGCCCAGGCCAAGGGCAATGGCCACGGCGATCTTCACCCACAGCGGGATAAAGCGTGTGGCGTTGTCGATCTGTTGCTTGAACAGTTGCAGCTTGCTCTGGGTGTCGGCGTCGAAGTGGCCGACCTTGCCTTTGTCCATCAGGCGAATGGTTTCGCTGGTCAGGTACATGTCGTTACGCACGTTGCCGACGGCTTCGGCCGGTACGGCGGCGAGGGAACCATAGCTTTTCACTTCTTCGCCGATATGCCCGGTGATGGCGGCGAGGGCGGGCACCAGTTCCGGCGTGGCTTCCTTGGTACGAACGTAGGTCGACAAGATGCCCCGAGAATCGCCCGGTGCCGGCTGCGGTGCTGCTTTAACCAATGCAGCCTGGGTCACTTCAGCGACAGCGGCAAATTGCAGCGACTGATCGGCGGGCATGGTGCGGTTCAGCGCGTAGGCCATCGGCAAGGTGCCCACCAGAATCAGCATGATCAGGCCCATGCCCTTTTGCCCATCGTTGGAACCGTGGGCGAACGACACACCGGTGCACGTGACAATCAGCATCCCGCGAATCCACCAGGGCGGCGGCGTGTCGCCTTTGGGGGCCTTGTACAGCGCCCGGTTTTTGACAAAGGCGCGCAGGGCCAGCAACAGCAAGGCGGCAAACGCAAAGCCGATCAGCGGTGACAACAGCAACGCATAACCGATCTTGATCGCCTGGCTCCAATCCACACCGCTGGTGCCGTCACGTCCGTGCATCAGGGCGTTGGCGACACCGACGCCGATGATCGAGCCGATCAGGGTATGGGACGACGAGGCCGGTAACCCCAGCCACCAGGTGCCCAGGTTCCACAGGATCGCGGCGATCAGCAGGGCGAAAATCATGGCGAACCCGGCCGATGAACCCACCTGCAAAATCAGCTCCACCGGCAGCAAGGCGATGATGCCGAATGCCACCGCACCGCTGGACAGCAGCACGCCGAGGAAGTTGAAAAAGCCCGACCACACCACCGCAAAATGCGGCGGCAGCGAGTTGGTGTAGATCACCGTCGCGACGGCGTTGGCGGTGTCATGAAAACCGTTGACGAACTCGAACCCCAGGGCGATCAACAGCGCCACGCCCAGCAGCAGGAACGGCGTCCAGGTGGTCAGTTGGGCGCCCATTTCGTGCATGTCATGCATCAGGCTGTAGGCGGTGAACAACAGGCCCATGGCGAGCACGGCGAAAAAAATGATCACCGTCAACAGGCCGGGTTTCGTGTCCAGGCGGGGTGTGGTGGCGGAGGGTGACGCGTGGGGGGAGGCGGTCAAGGAAGGGGTGGCCATGCCGGAGCATCCAGAGTGAGGAGGATGGCCTTGATGATCATTGCAGAATGTTACAAAGGTGCTGCGGCAGATCAGTGTTTGGCGCAATCGAGTACACCGCTTGTCTGCAATTGAGCACGGTCAATTCCTCATGCCTGTAGGAGCGAGCTTGCTCGCGAAAAACTCATAGGCGCCGCGTTCATTCAGGAGGCACGCGTTATCGTTGACGTTTTTCGCGAGCAAGCTCGCTCCTACGATCAGGGCCGCTCCCCCAGGTTAGTAGTTTTTGCGTTTTCTGAAGGCCCAGCGCCCCGCAATCAGGGTAAAGGTCGCGACTAGCGCCACCAGTATCCAGAAGCCTTCCGGGTCCTGGGACAGCGGCACACCCCCCACATTCATGCCAAAAAAACCGGCAATGATATTGATCGGCAGCGCCAGCACCGTCACCACCGTGAGGGTGAACAGCGTGCGGTTGCTTTGCTCATTGAGGTTGGCGGCGATCTCTTCCTGGAGCAGCTTGATACGCTCGCCCAGGGCCGTCAGGTCGTTGATGATCAGGGCAAACTCCTCGGTGGACTTGCGCAACTCCTTCACGTCTTCCTTTTGCAGCCATTGCGGCGGGCGATTGAGCAGGCGCAACAGCGAGCCCGGTTCCAGCGCCAGCAGGCGTTGCAGGCGTACCAGTACGCGGCGCGCGGCGCCCAGTTCGGCGCGGTTGGTGGACAGGCGTGAGGACAACAACTGATCTTCGATATGGTCCACGCTGATACTGGTCTTGCGCACGATCTGGGTCAGCACTTCGCCCTGATCGCGCAGCAAATGCACCAGCAATTCCAGGGGCGAGCGAAAGTGTTCACCGGCTTTCACCGACGAGCGCAATTTGTCTACCGAATGCAACGGTTGCAGGCGTGCACTGACCAGCAAACGGCTGCGGGCACATACCCACAAGGTGGAAATGTCTGACGACACCATGCTGCTGAAGTTGAACACCACATCGTTGACCACCGCCAGCAGGGCTGCGTCCACATGTTCGATGCGTGTGGAGCGCGAGCCCTCATGCAGCGCTTCGAAAAACTCCTGCGGCAGCGACAAATGCGCCTGCATCCAGCGCTCGCACGCGGCGTGGGCGAGGTTCAGGTGTAGCCACAGAAATTCTTCCGGGTCTTGTGGTTGCTGCAAGGCGGCGAGGGCGGTGGCTGAGTCAATCTGCTGACCTTTTTCGCCGGGGCGAAAACGGAAACCGTAAAGCAGGCCAAACAGGTCGGGGTCCTGATGGGCGTGGTCGATGCTGTGGTTCATGGCGGCTCGCAGGGAAAGGGCCTGTAGGAGGTTTCACAGGCACCCAGGCGCGAATCATTGCAAGGCGCGATGACGGTTATGTGACGCTTTGGTCGCGCGCATAAAAAAACGCGCCACCCGAAGGTGGCGCGTTTTTTGGAGGATTCTAATCAAGTGTCGAGCTTGTCTTCCAGCACAGCGCCGGTCTTGGCGTCGAGCTTCACTTCAAATTGCTTGTTGGCAGTGTCGGTCAGTTCAACTTCGTAGACCAGGACGCCGCTGTTGTTGTGGTCCAACTCGGTGTCATTGATAGTGGCGCCCGGGTGCTTGGCCAAGGCAGCCGCGTTGAGTTTGTCGAAAGACATCACGGCGCCGGACTTGAGCAGGCCTTCGATATGATCCGGACGAACATCAGCCTGGGCCAGGCCAGCGGTCAGGGTCAGGGCAGTGGCGGCGAACAAGGCGGTCAGAGTTTTCATGGTGGGTGTCCTTCTTGGGTTGAGCTGTTTAAGTGGCCTCAGGTTATCCCGTGCAACTTAACTCACCCTTAATTATTTCAAGCAGTTGCGCAGTTTGTTCAATCCACGATGGATGCAGGATTTCATGCTGGGGGCTCACCAAAAAAGGGAGCACTGGGATGAAACGGTTAGTCAGTTGGATGTATGCGCCTGCCTTCCTGCTGGGGTTTGTGGGGTGGGGGCTGTGGCAGCCCCGCTGGTTGTTGCTGATATTTGCAACAGCGGTTGCAGTGTCGTTTTTGGCGGAGCAATGGCTGCCCTACGAGCGGCAGTGGAATCGCAGCCTGGGCGATCACCGGCGCGATACGTTGCATGCGTTGGTCAATGAAAGCCTGAACGTCCTGGGCTTGCTGGTTTTGCCCGGGCTCACCGCGTTGCTGGCGTTAGAGGGCATATGGCCGCGAGGCTGGCCGCTGTGGCAGCAACTGTTGATGGCGATCTTCGTGGCCGATGCCGGTATCACCTTGATGCATTACGCCAGCCATCGCATCGCATTGCTGTGGCGTTTACACGCGGTGCATCACAGCGTGCAGCGGCTGTATGGTTTTAACGGCTTGATGAAGCATCCCTTGCACCAAATGCTGGAAGCGACGGCGGGCCTGCTGCCGTTAGTCTTGATGGGAATTTCGCTTGAGGTCGCGCAGTTGCTGGCGCTGGCCATCGCCATTCAATTGCTGCTGCAACACTCCAATGTGGATATGCGTCTGGGACCGCTGCGCTGGGTATTCGCCTGGGCGCCGGTGCATCGGTTTCATCATATGAAGTACGGCCGCGCCGGGGATGTGAATTTCGGCTTGTTCTTCAACCTGTGGGACTGGTTGCTGGGCACCGCGTTTTATCGCGATGGTTACCGCATGGGCTCGCAGGACCTGGGCATTGGTAGTCGCCCGGATTTCCCCGTGGCGTATGCAGCGCAGTTGCGTGACCCGTTTATGTCGGTCCGTTCGACCAAGGAGCCGCCGCTGCCAGACGACCTACGTTAGGAACTGCACTTGCAGCTGGCGCAAGGAGGCGCCCGCCGTCACCCCGAACAACTGCTTCATGGTCCGCGAAAAATGCGCCGAATCGGCAAAGCCCGCACCATGGGCTGCTTCGGTCAGCGTGCTGCCGGCAAGGGCCAAGCGCAGCGCAATGCGCAACCTTCGCCATAACACCAGGCGGCGTACGGGCACACCCAACTGATCGTTGAACAGGCGCTCCAATTGGCTCAAGGACACGTGTGCCGCCGCGGCCACCGCGTGGGCCGACACCTTGCCGCTCAGCTGCTCGTCGAGGGTGGCAAGCGCACGTTCAATACGTGGGTCTTCAAGGCGGCATCGGGGCAGTGCGTGCAGGGCCGTTGGAGATACATCACCGTCTGCCAGCAGTTGCTGCAACGCGTGGAGATCAAAGGCCATCGGCTCGGCATACAGCACCCATACCTCGCCCTCGGCCTCCAGGATGGCATGGCGGTGACGTGAGGGAATAAACAGGCGATGGGCAGTGGTGATACCACCTTCAAGGCTGACCGTGATCGGCGCGCCAGGGCAGAACATCAGTTGATGAGCATAATGCGCATGGGGCGCGGTGCACCCCACCTTGCCGAGCATCAGCCCGTGATCAGGCCCCAGCCACAGGTGGCCTGACCATTCGGGCTTCACTCAGTACTTATGGTCGTTGAGCAGGTCCTGCACGCTGGACGACGGCCAGCGCTTGTAGAACTTCAGCAGCTCGGCGGCGCGGTTGGTGAAGATGCCATCAACCCCAGCCTTCATGACTTTCTCGAAATCCATCGGCTCATCCACGGTGTACACATGCACCAGCAGGCCCTTGTCGTGGGTCAGCTTGTTCATTTCAGGCTTCACCAGGTCGGTGTAGCTCTGGTCGCCGTGGTCGGTCAGCTCCGCCGATGGGCCAGTGCCGATGGCGCCGAGGCTCTTGGCCTGGTCGACCCATTTTTCGAATTCGGCGGCGTCCTTTGGCTCTTGCTTGGCGTAGTAGGCGGCCTTGGTGGTTTCGCCGGACTCGGCGAAGGTCACCCTGGATTTGGGCTCGATGCTGCCTTCGCCCACCCACAACAGCAGGATCTTCGGGGTGTTGGGCATTTCTTTTTGCAGCTCTTGCAGGCTGGCCACTTCAAAGGTTTGCAGCACCACGCGGCCACGGCCTTGGCCGACGCCGGTGTTGCTCTTGCCCAGCTTGGAGCCGGCGGAGCTCAGCCAGCCTTTGTCCAACAGCTTGTTTTTCAGGTCGGCTTCGATACCCGGGAACTGCTTGGGCTCCTTGGTCTCGATGTACAGGCCGGGTTTGTGTGACGGGTTGCCTTCGGCGATCTTGATGATGTCGTCCAGGCTCAGGATCTTCAGGCCAACAAAGCCCGGACGTGCGCGATCCGGGTAGGCGGCGTTGAACCAGCTGCCGGCGTCGAGGGTTTGCAGTTCTTTCCAGGTGAACTCGTTGGCCGGCGCGTCTTTGCGCTCCGGGAACTTGGTGGCCACGTCGGTGGTGCGCTGCAGGTTATTGTCGTGCAGGGCGAACAGCACGCCGTCCTTGCTGCGTTGCAGGTCCAGTTCCAGGTAGTCGGCGCCCAGGTCGCGTGCCACCTTGTAGGCGGCAGCGGTGGATTCAGGTGCGTCGTAGGAAGCGCCACGGTGAGCGATCACGGCAGGGTAGGGTATGCCTTCGTTTGTCGCCAATTCAGCCGGGCTGACCGGGTCGGCAGCCTGTGCCTGGCCCAGGCCGAGCATCAACGCCAGCAGCAAGGCGCTCTTGGTAAACGTGACAGGCATATGCGAAGTCCTTTCGTGGAGGTAGCTTTGAGAAGGTGTCCTTTTTAACAATTGATTGCCAAAGGCGCTATCACCAAACCGACATTAACGTGTGCACGGGCCGATTTTGTCGATTTTTTTGTGCTGCGTTGCAGTATTCTTGCGCATAGCTGCCCCGTCAGAGGGCAGTATCTTCTGCCACGCGTGTAAACCATCTTTCCAGCCCCAGCAGGGCTTTTCAGTGAGGTTTACCATGCGCATCACTTCAGAACTTATCTGCCAGGCCGCCGACCAACTCCAGGGTTTTGTCGGCCTCAATCGCAAAACCGGTCAGTACATCGTGCGTTTCAGCGAAGACTCATTCGGCATGGACGTGGCCGATGACGGCATCATTCCTACCGCAGAATTTGTCTGGCTACCCGCCGCCGACCACACCATGACCCTGTGTCGCGAACGCATCCAGTTATTGCTGGACCAGAATATCGATGATCGCATCAACATCACCGAGCCATTGCGGGTGTACATGCGCCGGGTGGAGATCCCGCAGATCAGTGCGTTGCGCAGTTTGGTGAACTGACTGACCCTCGTGCCGGGGCTATCACTGTAGGAGCGAGCTTGCTCGCGAAGAACCAGAGGCCTGCGCGTTAAACCAGATAGCCAGCGTTACGGTTGATGTTTTTCGCGAGCAAGCTTGCTCCTACCGGTTGAAAACCTCTCAATGTGAGAAGGTGTACGCCCGCTCTACCTTGCATACCCGCGTGTGAAACGCGGTGTACCAGGTGGAGCGCCCTTGCTCACGCACCTGCCGGTGTTCGGCCTGCTGTTTCCAGGCCAGGATCGCCGCCTCGCTGGCCCAGTAGGACACCGTGATGCCCAATCCATCCTCCCGCGCCGACTCCACGCCGAGAAACCCGGGTTGTTGCGCCGCCAGGGCCAGCATTCGCGAGGCAGCCTCGCCATAACCCTGATCGCCGCCGGTACGCAGCGAGCTGAAGATCACCGCATAATAAGGTGGGGCGGGCGTCTTGGCGATCATGCCGACAGCTCTTGGCAAGCCTTGAGCAGAGCCAGCGCCAAGGGCGGCGTGATGCCCTTGAGTGCGGCGCGTTCGGGCTGGAACAGCGTGGCGACGAAGAACGGGTGATCGCGTAACTCCAACGCGCGCAACTCGCCCGCAGCATCGTGACCGCTGGGAATCAGGTTGCACGCCAGTAGTGCAGCGGCAAACGCAGGGTTGATGCCGTAGCGGCAGTGGTAGCCTTCGTGGATGTCCAGGTGGCCGTAGGCTTGGGCAATGCGCGTGTGCGCCGCCAGGCGCAGGGTGTCGCTCACTTCCACCAGCGAGCAGCTCAGTGGGGTGATGACGGCGCGTTCGGCGTGGGGGGCCAGTTCGCCATGCTCGGCATCGATCCAGCCCAGTACGTTGCGCGCATATTCGAGCACGGCATGTTGAAAACCACCGCAGGTACCAAGGAAAGGCCGACCGTGTTCGCGTGCAAAACGGATTGCCCGCAACGCGCCGTCAGTGTCGCGATAGGGGCTGGCAGGTACACACCAGAAACCGTCAAAGCCTTGCAGTGCAGTAGTGGAGGTCAGTGTTTCGGTGTCCAGCCATTGCGCGTGAACCCTTACGCCCAGGGTGTCGGCGGCCTGTTGCAACGCCACTGGAATAGCCTGGTGGGCGATCACGTCAGGGTTGTAGTCGCCGATCAGGGCGAGGTGCAGAGCGGTGGGTGTCATCGGGTGCATCCCTTGGCTTGTGGTGGGCTCGTACGCACTATAGATTGGCGTTCGCGCAATCAATATTGGCGTTTACCCACATGCTTAATGCAGCCACGCACTATCAACTCGACTACTCCGATCTGTCATTGATCCTTGCCCTGGTGCGCGGCGGTACGTTGGCGCGGGCCGCAGCGTTACTGCGGTTGGACGTGTCCACGGTATTCCGTGCGGTAAGGCGCCTGGAGGCGGCCCTGGGCCAGACCTTGTTTGAAAAAAGCCGCGCCGGTTATTTGCCTACCAGCCTGTCGACCCATCTGGCCCAACAGGCCGAGCGCGCAGAGCAGGCCCTTGAGGCGGCGCGCATAGGTGTGGAGCAGGGCGGTGAAGTGATCAGCGGCACCGTGCGCCTGACCTGCACCGACTCGGTGTTGCAAGGTTTGCTGTTGCCGGCCCTGGCGCAATTCATGCCAGCCTACCCGGCGCTGACCCTTGAACTGAGCACGTCCAACGACTTTGCCAACCTCAGCCGTCGAGATGCCGATATCGCCCTGCGCCTGACCAGGACGCCGCCGGAGCATCTGGTTGGGCGTTGTCTGGGGGCGGTGACGTATCAGGTGTGCGCCAGTGCCGAATATGCGCGCCAGCACGCAGGCCAGGCGTTGGCTGACCTGGCCTGGATCGCGCCGGACGACTTTTTGCCTGATCACCCCACCGTAGTCTGGCGCCGTGAACAGTTGCCGGGCGTGCGGCCCAGTTATCGTTGCAACAGCATGCAGTCGGTGACCGAACTGGTGCGCGTCGGGCTGGGCGTGGCGGCGTTGCCGGATTTTCTGATACGGGATGGCCTGCAACCGCTGGGCCCTGCATTGGCAGGGCACGACACGGCGCTGTGGTTGTTGACGCGGCCTGATTGCCGGGCGTTGCGCTCGGTGGTGACATTGTTTGATGAGCTGGGACAGCATGTGCGCGGGCTGCGAAGTTAGCTTCGATACAGCCCGGCGCATGGGCCAAGTCCCCCAGCCAGAGAGCCTGAAGAACCGGTCAGCGATTGCCCCGGTCATTGGCAAACGCACTTACCGCCTGGACGGCTTCGCCGGTGCCTTCGCGAATTTGCAGAATCACCGTGCCCGCCTGGTTGGCCAGTTCTACGCCCTGGGCGGCACGGTCGCGGGTGGCGTCCATGCTGTCGATGGCTTGGCGGGTTTCGTCCTGGATCATGGCGATCATGCCGGAAATTTCGGCGGTGGAGCCGCTGGTGCGTGCCGCCAGCTGCCGCACTTCATCGGCAACCACGGCAAAGCCACGGCCTTGCTCGCCGGCGCGGGCGGCTTCGATAGCAGCGTTGAGGGCCAGCAGGTTGGTCTGGTCGGCGATGCCGCGAATGGTGTTGACGATGGCGGTGATCTGTTGCGAGCGCTCGCCGAGTTTGGCGATCAGTTGCGAAGAGGCGTCGATATCAGAGGCAATTTCGCGCATACCGCTGGCGGTTTTCTGAATCACTTCGGCGCCTTTTTCCGCCATCTCCTGAGTGCTCAATGACAGGTGATAAGCCTGTGCTGCGCTCTGCGCCTCGGCGGCATGTTGTTGTACACGAGCGGTGACGTCGGAGGCGAACTTCACCACTTTGCACAGGCGCCCACTGGCGTCATACACCGGGTTGTAGTTGGCTTCCAGCCACACAACCTGGCCGTTTTTATCCACCCGCTCGAACTGGCCATTGAACAGCTCGCCCTGGTTCAAGCGTTTCCAGAACTCGCTGTAAGCGGCACTGTTGGCAAGCTCGGGTGTGCAAAACAGGCGGTGATGCTTGCCCTGGATTTGCGCCAGGCTGTACCCCATGCGCTGCAGGAAATTGGCGTTGGCGGTAATGATGGTGCCATCGAGGTTGAACTCGATCATCGCCATGGCGCGGTCGATGGCTGCAAGCTTGGCATTGGCTTCACTCTCGGCTTGCAGGCGCGGGCTGACATCCATGGCGTACTTCACCACTTTGATCACGCTCCCGGCTTCATCGCGTACCGGGTTGTAGCTGGCTTCCAGCCATACCGAATCACCGTTGGCACCCACTCGCTCAAAGGTACCTGACTGGAATTGGCCGTTGCGCAGCTGCGTCCACAGTTGGTTGTATTCGGCGCTGCGGGCGAAGGCGGGGGTGCAGAACATCCGGTGGGATTGGCCCAGGATCTGTTCGGCACGGTAACCCATGGTTTTGAAGAAGTTGTCATTGGCCCGCAGCACGGTGCCTTGCAGGTCGAATTCGATGACGGCCATGGAGCGCTCGATGGCATCGAGCAGGCTGGCCTGTTGGGCAATGCTGTGTTGCAGGGTGCTGATGGTTTTCTTGTGGGCGGTAAATAGCATGTTAGAGGGCTCGGGCATGCAAGCATATGCGGTATCCATGTATTTGCGCCTGACCCCGTAGGGCGCCTGGCCTTACGGTTGACTTGCTCATTGCCAGCTTCCGGGTGCTGACAGAGGGGGGTGGAACAAGGGGTTCAGAGTGATCGACCGGCCCAGAAGTTCGCCGTATGGGCAGGGGCATTTTTGGATAGCCGACCAATGGCGGCATTATGCTATTGCGGCAGGCTGGCCGAGGAAGATTCGGACGAGGTGTTATCAGACAACTGCGGCCGAACAGGCGATCTCCCGTCGCTGGTCCTGACGCAGTTGCGGCCGGTGTTTTTGGCAGCGTACAGCGCCCGATCCGCGGCGTTGAGCCACATGACGGCGTCCTGGAAGGTCGGCTGAAAATCCGCCAGGCCAATGCTCAAGCTCACGCGCAATTCAGGAGTCTGCGCATTACGGTAGTTACTGAATGTTTCGCGCACCTGTTCCATCACTTGCGCGGCCTCTTGCAAGGTCATCTTCGGAAGGATCACACAGAACTCGTCACCTCCGTAGCGGCCGGCGAGGTCTTCTTCGCGCAGGTGTCGACGCAAGTCCAGGCTCAACTGGCGCAGTACCGCATCGCCGACGGTATGGCCGTGCTTATCATTGATGCGTTTGAAATGGTCGACATCGATCAAGGCAATGGTCGCCTGGCCTTGTAACTGCTGGCACTTGTGGAACTTGAGGTTGAGCAGGTCTTTCCACGAGCCATGATTGAGCAGGCCGGTCAGGCTGTCGATGCGGCTCAGGGCGCTGAGGGCGCGTTTATGTTGTGACAGTTTGATTGCCAACTGATAGCAGACCATGCCGATGGCCATCGGGTAGAGCGTCAGCATCGGCAGGCAGGTGTAGACCTCAGCAAGGCTGACGCTGGAATCGAACGTGATCCCGAACAGGCCCCAGGCGATTGCGATGCCGACAGCTTGTGCGAGCAGCCCGTGCAGGAACAAGCGTGTGCCGCCGGCAGCGACGTTATTCATGGCCATCATCGACAAAATGGTCACGGCCGTCAGCGGCGAGAACTGGGTGGCTGCCGCCCAGAAACCGCCCGACAATGAGTCATACAGCAGGTTGCGCCGTTCGGCCTGATAGGGAAATGGCGAATGGGTCGATATCAGATAAGCCACGTGCGGCCAGGCAAGGCCATTGAACAGCAACAATGCCCATACCCAACCGGGCATCGACAAGGGATACAACGCGCCGATTACGCTAATGCTACCGATACCCAGGCCGATGATCCTTGGCTTGTAGATACGTCTGGCAAATGAAAGCCCTTTGCCTCGTCTGTTTTCCATAGTGTCCTGGGTGAGCTGTTTTTTACGGGTGCGACAGCAAGCGTCACCGGTCAAAAGCCGATGATCGGATAAAAGCGGCCGATATTGTCGATTATTCCCGCAGGAATAATCAGTGTCCTTTCAGGCCATTTGCGCAAACAGCGGGTGAATGCGCCAAAAGCGACCTTTAATGTCGCCCCGGCAACAGGTCCTGAGGCAGGGGCGGGGTGCGCACTTCGTAGCCGGCGAGAAACAGGTCGATGGCAGATTCGATGACATCGGCTTGGGCGGCTGCATCGAGAGTGGGCTGGCCCAGCGTGATTTGCGGCCAGAAAGCAAAGGCCTTGAGCAAGCTCTGGATCTGGTGAGCCGCGAAAGCCGGGTCGGTACAGTTCAGGCGGCCGTCTTCCTGGGCGGCGCGTACCCATTGGGTAAACCCTTCTTCCCGTGCGCTGAGGCGATTGACCATGTCTTGCGCACGTTCAGGCGAGTGGATGGTGGCCGCAATGGCCACACGCGCCAGGTCGAGGAAGTTGGCGTCCGACATCATCTTCATCTTCGCCTCCAGCAACGTGCGCAGTTGATCGCGCAGGGGGCGGTCGCTGGCGTAGTTCACGTCCAGTTGGGCAACGCTGCTGGCCCACAGCTGGCTCAGTATCTCGGCGAACAGCTCTTCCTTGCTGGGGAAGTGGTTGTACACCGTACGCTTGGAAACACCGGCGGTGGCGGCAACTTTGTCCATGCTGGTGACCTCGAAACCGTTCTCGCGAAATTCGGCAATCGCCGCCGCCACGATGGCGTCGCGTTTACGTTCGGTGAGGCGCTTGGGGGCAGTCATGGATAGCGTTCGACTCAATCAGGAAATTACACTCGGCAGTTTACTTGCTCGGGCTTTTGTTGCAATCTAGAAACTACACTGTGCAGTGTAATTCTTCCGTGTACTGTAGGAGTCACTCGGTAATGGCCACGATTTCAACCCGTGTCGACCCTGCGCCTGCAGCGCTCCAGCCTGCCGGGCAGGACCAGGGGCACTTCACCAATGACGCCCCGGTGCAACACGGCGGGCTTGGCAAAACCTTGCGCATTTTCTGGAACATGCTGTTCAACAAACCACGTACTACGCGGCCTGCGGGGCAGATCCCGGTGCAGCCGCTGACCCGCGAGCAGTTGTTGGCGGCACCCGATCACACGGTATACCGCCTTGGGCACTCGACGGTGCTGCTGAAGATGCGCGGTAAATTCTGGGTCACCGACCCGGTGTTCGCCGAGCGCGCCTCGCCGTTCAGTTGGGCAGGCCCCAAGCGTTTCCACGCCCCACCTATCAGCCTTGAAGCGCTGCCACCGCTGGAAGCGGTGATTCTTTCCCACAACCACTACGACCATCTCGACCGCCAGGCTGTAGTGCAACTGGCTGACAAGACGCGCTTCTTTTTGGCGCCATTGGGTGTGGGCGACACGCTGATCAAATGGGGCGTCGACGCCAGTAAAGTCCGTCAGCTGGATTGGTGGCAGGGCACAGAGGTCGATGGCATCCGTTTTATCGCTACCCCGGCACAGCACTTTTCCGGGCGCGGCCTGTTTGACAGCAACCAGACCCTGTGGTGTTCCTGGGTGATGATCGACGATGCGCGACGTATCTTTTTCAGCGGCGACACTGGGTACTTCGATGGTTTCAAGCGCATTGGCGAGCAGTACGGTCCGTTTGATCTGACCCTGATGGAAACCGGTGCATACAACGTCGATTGGCCCCATGTGCACATGCAGCCTGAGCAAACGTTGCAGGCGCATATTGATCTCAAAGGGCGCTGGTTGTTGCCGATTCACAATGGCACCTTCGATCTGGCGTTCCATGCCTGGCACGAACCCTTCGACCGCATCATGGCCCTGGCCTGGGAACGCAATGTATCGATCACCACCCCGGCGATGGGGCAGGCGTTTCGCTTGAACCAGCCCGAACGCGGTCATGCATGGTGGTTGGAGGTGGAAAGCCTGGGCACCCAAGAGCGCCTCATCGATTGAAACTCATTTTTACGAGAAATGAGTTTTCAAGCTGTTTCAAGGCTGCGACAGGCATCAGCCATGGGTGCGATGATCCCCGCAAATTTATATTTCGGGGGTGGTTTCGATGGAAAATAAATGCAGCAAGTATTGGCGAGTCGGTATGGCTTGCCCACCCAAGCAGCCAGCGCCCGAGCTTGAGGAACGCTTTGACAGTGTCCACCCATCTACTGATCCCGCCAGCCCACGCGGCATCGCGTTTGATGCCGCTCAGACCCCGGCCAGTCGCATACCCATCCCCGGCTATAACGCGCCGGCTCTGCCCCTGAAACCTGCACGCGATCCCTCGTTGTCATTGATTGCCTTGAGCGGCCTGGAGCCTTCAGGCCCGGTGATGGTTCAGGTGCCGCTGGTACAGAACAACAGCGCTTTCAGCGCAGCCCCGACGTTGAGCGGCAGGCGGGTGGGGTTCGCCCAGCGGTGGGGGCATGATCAAGCACCGATCGAACACGGGGCGGCATTTTTGCACGCGTTGGATGTACTGCGCCGGGCCGGAACCAACGTGGTGGCGGTGCCTGCGCGCCGCGCCGATGACCCGCACCCTGGCGGCAATGAAATTGATGAGCTTGTGCACGCGTACCAACTGGACGCTCTGGTAGCCGATAGCCAGAACGCCGCCTTCCATGACGCATGCTGGAGTGGTTACCCAAGGCTTGACGAACCGCTTGAGGACGGTGCGCTGTTGTGGTTCTACGGTGCGCGGTGGTCGAAGGATTCGCTTGCGGCACTGGTACTGGGGTACCGCAATTTTCAACGTTTGGTTTGAGTACAGACGGTGCTGAACAATCCCACGGGATGAACCAGCGGTGTCGCGCTTCTTGGCGGGAGCAGAGTTTTTAGACTGGCGCCTGGATCAACGAGGATCCTTCGTCATTTCTTACTCTCGCAGGAGATGTTTCATGTTTGGTATCGGCGCTGGTGTGAGTTTCTTTGTTAACTACTCACATAAAAATTTGCCTGTTCAATCGTCGCCAGCGATTTCAACACCGGTTCCCGCCGGGACGGAATATGCCAGTGTGCGCGAACTGGCTGAGCAGATGTCACGACCGGGGGGCTTCACCTCCGAAGGGCTGGTCACGTATTTGCAAGAGCGCATTCGCACGCTGGATCCGCAACTAAAGTCTGTTATTGAGCTCAACCCGCAAGCGCTCGAAACCGCCCGGGCGCTGGATAAGGAACGGGCCAATGGCCATGTGCGCGGGCCGCTGCACGGCATCCCCATCTTGCTTAAAGACACTATTGAAACGCAGGGTATGCAAACCAGTGCAGGTGCGTTTGCGCTGGTAGGGGCGCCAGCAGGCAAGAACGCTCCTTTGGTGGACTACCTGATCAGCCAGGGCGCGATAGTCCTCGCTAAAACCAACATGACGGAGCTGGCGGGTTTTCGCGGCACCCCCGATGGTTGGAGTAGCCGCGGCGGGCAAACCCGCAACCCTCATCATCCGGACGCGGACGTTGGCGGCTCCAGTTCCGGTTCGGCCGCCGCCGTCGCCGCAGGGTTGGCACCCTTGGCGGTGGGGGCCGAAACCAACGGTTCGATCATCGTACCCGCAGCACTCAATGGCGTGGTGGGGCTCAAGCCTAGCGTCGGTTTGCTGGATCGCGATGGCATCATCCCGGCTAGTCAGCACCAGGACACGCCGGGCCCGATGGCTCGGTCGGTGTTCGACGTGGCGCTGATGCTCAACGCCATGTCTGCCCGCAAATCTCATGATTCGGCGAGCGTGGAGGTTGATTACACGAAGTTATTGGTACCCGATGCGTTGAAGGGCAAGCGTATTGGTTACCCCGTGACGTTTACTGCAAACGGTGAAGTTCAGGCCCTGGAAAACAGCGCACAGTTCAGCAAAACACTGGAAGTGCTTGAGGCACAAGGGGCGGTTTTAGTGCCGATTAACCTGCGTATAGCCGATGCCTCAAGCTATGAGAAACTGTTGTTATCGGATGTAAAGGAAGAGTTGAATGGCTATTTGGCCAAGCGCACGGGATTACCCGTCAAGTCACTGACAGAGCTGATCAAGTTCAACGAAGACCGCGATGGCAAGGACACCGATCATCAACCCGACCTCAAAAAAATTAATGACTCCACACTGGACCCCGCGTCGCGCGAAACGGCGTGGAACGAACTTATTCAGGATTTTCGCAGCACCGTGGATGAGCCGATCAAGACGCACAAACTGGACGCCATAGTGTCGGATTTTGATACCAACAGTTACTTCGGCGTAGCAGTGGCCGGCTACCCAGGTATCACCGTACCCTCCGGCACCACCGAAGACGGTTTACCCACGGCGGCCCACTTCTTCGGCACTCGTTTGAGCGAGCCCACGTTGTTGGCGGTGGCCCATGGGTATGAGCAGGCCGCACAAGCGGCGACCAAGCCTGAGCTTTGACCGCTCAGGTCATCTCACATCGCAAAAGGAGTGCCGGGCACTGAGCCTGCCGGCCTGAAGCTTCACGGTTTACACTCAATGCCATGGAGGGACGCCATGGCATACAGAATTCATACGTAGCCTGCGTCGGCATGAAACCTGGTTGAAGCCGTTGAGCTGCCCGGTGATCCGGCTGGACGCTACGCACCATTCGGTTGAGGCGCTGATGGGTCAATTGTTGCCGCTGTTGAACCCATCAACCGAGCGATAATGCCTTGTGCAGGCGGTTGCGCCGCTGCGGTATCAACCCTGCGCGCACTCATGCCCCACCCCGGCGCAAAACCCGGGAAAAACACCAGCCCTTGTGCCTCCAGGCAAAACGCCAGGATCAAACGGGTCTCATCATCCACATCGCCGTGGGACTCAAATTGTTGAATCGCCTCTACCGCCACGCCAGCCTGGCGAGCCAGTTGTTCACGGCTCCAGCCCAGCATGACGCGGGCCTGCGCGCTGTGTTTGGGGGTGAATTGGTGCAGGACGATCTGCTGTTCTACAAAAGAGCTCATTGCCAGAGAGGACATGGGGGTTCTCCAGGTTCGACAGGGGAGGCATAACTATACTGTGTTTTTGTACAGTTGTTTGTACCGCTCATCCACTGGATTGTTATTCGGCGTTTGAGCTCCCTGATCACTCAATCCCTGGCGCTTCCCGAATGATCAGGTGATCCAGGTTCTCGATATTTGCGCTGAATACGCCGAACGTTTGTTCGGGGTTTTGTTTGCTGGGCACTTGCTTGAGCTCTGGTGTCACCCCGTAGAAGAAGCAATACAGAGGCCGTTGGCTGCCGGCTGCGGCCTTGATTTGCTCCAGGAAAGCCGTGCGCTTGCGGTAGCTGTCGATGAGCTTTTTGCTCAGGTAGACATTGACTGAATAAGGCTTTTTATCAAGCCACACCTTCTTTTCGAAATCGATGCGAAAGCTGCTGGTGTAGTCTTTGATTGCCTTGATCCTGCCCCAGTAGATCAAGCCCTTGTTGTCTTGCAGGTATTCGATTTTCTTGAAGAAAGCCCAGTAGGTCGCGGTGTGCTCACCGATCTTCAAGGGCATGGCCTTGAGCTTGTCCTTGTCATCGATGTTCGACACGTAACATTCCACCGGGTGGGCAAACACACTTGTTTTGTCCGGGGCGGTGTCGTTGTTGTGGTGGGATGTTTGCGTGCGGTTTTCAGCAACGCTTGCCGGCTCTGGTGAAGGGCTTGCATCGGCACTGATAGCCGGCGATTTACGCAGGTACTGACGCCGTGTCAGTACAAACTCCGAAGGGAAATTGTCCTCGCGCTCGTCGTCACTTTCACCGGTCGCGGCCTTATGGTCGCTGGCATAGCGACAGCCCTCGATATGCCGGGTACCGGGTTTGTTCTTGAAGTGCGGGGTGCGCAGGTAATTGACGTTTTTGGCGTTGAAGGTGCTCAACACATTACCGGCATCGAACGCTGCGCGGCACGCGTCGTTGGGGCAGAGGAAAGGCTCCCTGTCGGAATCGAAGTCAGCGGTTTCGTCGAAATTCAGCTCTCGCACGTCGTAGATCGACAATTTTTCATCGAGAGTCAGGCTGTAGGCCGTGTCGAATTTCATGGGGCTCGGGTCCGTGGGCGGTTTGGCTATTAATAGCCGGATCCTGTGTAAATATCAGCAAGAACCTGCAACGCGTCGCCCGCTCAAGAAGCCTGACGGTAAAAGCGTCTGCAACGGCTCTCGGCGTAGACCCCAAAACCACAACGTAAACACCATTCCACTGAGATGCACGGATCAAATGTGGGAGCTGTCGAGCCCCAGCGAGGCTGCGAAGGGATCGCCTCGGTTCACCTGCCAACCCCACCCACCCGCATCACCGCTGCAACCGAGCTCGCTTTTTCTTCTTCGCATGAAAATGCCGAAAATGCGCATCCTGCGCCGCCGCCAACAACTCCCGATCCCCACGCGTATCGCCCCAGGCCCTGAGCCGATACTCCCCCAGGTCGCCATACACGGCCTCAAGCCGCAGCACCTTATTCTCACAACGGCAGTTATTCCCAGTGAGCTTGCCGGTCAACACCCCGTCGACCACCTCAAGCTCAGTCCCAATCAACTTGATCCCAAGCCGATCGGCAAACGGCTGCAACACCAACGCCGGCGACGCCGAGCACAACGTCACCACCGCCCCCGAGCCCAACTCCTGCTCCACCGACAACACCCCCGCCGGGCGCATCAACCGCGCCCAATTGCGCTGGCAATACTCCTCGGCTTTCTGCTGCACCCACGTCTTCTCCACCCCAGTCATAAAGGTGCGAATCAACTGCGCCTTCAACTCATCCCGGCTGATCTGCCGCACCAAAAACCGCAGCCCCGGCAGCGCCAGCTTGACCATCCGGCCATAAAACTCACCGGTGCCAAAGGCAAACTTGAGGAAGGGCACGAAACTGTCGTGGTGGGTGAGGGTGCCGTCGAAGTCAAAGACGGAAAGTACTTTGGCGTCTGCGGGGCCGGCTTCGAGCATGTCTGGGTTCACGGGTGGTCCTTATCAGGTAGGGCGGTTTCATAGCGTTGTGACTGGCGCTTGCCTGCCAGGGTTCAGGTTGATGGTTCAGCCTGGTCGCGGCGGGTCAGCCTCTGCGCTCTTCTTTGTGCGTGCGACGGTCAGTGCGTTTATGGCGATACGAGTTTACTACCCCTGAGCCAGGATTGGGGCTTCTAAGGTTCCGGCACGCTCACTCGAGAGTGAGTGCAGGTAGTTTGTACAAGTGTTTGGGCTGATTGATTGAACTGCGGGTTAAATTTCCTACATACCGCTCGTACCACTTAAAGCGAACTTTCCGATATTTCCTATTTGCAATTTTTCGTATGGTAAATGCCAAAAACAACAAGGCGTTAACCCTGTGGCAAACCACGGCTACATGACCATCAACGGCAAATCCCAAGGCCTCATTTCTGCAAAATGTTCGACTCACGACTCTATAGGCAACAAGTGGCAAGAGGGGCACTGCGACGAGATAATGGTGCTGTCCTTCCACCATAATATGGCCAACAGGGGCAACGTCAGGGCGTCAAGTCATGGGCCGATTGCCATTACCAAAAATATCGACAAATCGTCACCCTTGCTGGCGGTAGCGCTTTCCAACAGGGAAGAGCTCAACTGCGTCATCAATTTTTATCGTATCGCCCAATCGGGCTGGCATGAAAAGTACTACAGCGTCGATATTCGAGGCTGCATCATCACCGACCTCACCGTCGACGTACCGCATTCTGTTTTGCATATTGATGCAGAGGCACAAGAGCACGTCGCGCTTAAATATCGCGAGATAATCTGGACTCACCATAAGGCGGGTACAAGTGGCTTCAGTACTTGGGAGACAGGTCGGTGAATAAAAAATATGAAAAACAGCAGCCCACATTTTACGATATCTGGGTGGTTAGTCAGGCTGCGGCGTATCTGACTAACCAGGCTTGTACCATCAGTGCTCGGAATATTAATGATGGGGTTGTTCGGTTGTAATTCAATCGGGAGGTGGCTTATTACGCGCGGAGTATTGTTAGGGATGTTGAGGAAGGCAGGAAAACTATTGATCAGGGATTGAAAGAAATAAAGCAAGAACAAGAAAGCCTCATAAACCAATCTCTGGAGGTGGGGAGGAAAGGCATCGGGGCTATCGCGGGCGCGCTCCAGTTTGCGACGGGAGCAGGAATTTGCTACGCCTCAGTCGGTACGCTGTGTTTGCTGGCGGGCATCCCGATCATGGCACACGGCGCTAATAACATGTACGAAAATGGTAGGAACCTGATCGAGGGGCATTCCGATACAGTTGGGCCGGTCAGAGATGGATATCGCGGCACTGCAGAGTACCTAGGGTATGGCGAAAGTGGCGGTGATTTAGTCTATGGTGGCACAGATATGATTATGTCTTTTTACAGTCTGCGTAGACTTGTATTGAAGCCGGATGCTTGGCGGTTGTTCAGATATATACGATCAGATAAAGAAAGGGCTTACAAAAAAATGGGGAAGTTTCCATTAGGTGTTGATATGTATATCGATTATGAGACAGGGAAGCAGGTGTATAAGGGGGTCGTAGATTGATTGTGCTCTATACATTGGTATTTGTGGTTTTTGGCGTGGTCGGTGCGTATACCTTAAGGGCTAGGCTTTCGGGCGAAGATCTTAATACCTTAAAGTTATTTTTATGTGTGATATTTAACGGTTTTTTCGTCGTGTCCTATATTGAGGTGATTAAGTATGGCGAGTTTCCTTTTTTTGGGATTAGGACTGATTTTATTATTCAATATCCAATCATCGAGTGGATTGCCTTTTTTGGCATATTGGCTCATGGATTTGCACTTCCGGTGAAGTGGAAGGCAAGCGATGGTGTTGAACGAGAAAAAGAGGAAGACCGATGAGATGGTTCGTCCGAGCTTAGCTCGGGCGAACCAAACACGAAAGTTCAGCCCGCCGAATGACTTGAAGACCGGAAATATTCCGCTACCCTCCGCAGCCAGCTTCTGGTCGGTGGTGTCCTGCGACGAGTCCTGTTGAGCAACAGATAGGGCATATCCCGCAATCGAATCCAGCCTTCATTCTGCCAATGCAGAAGGCTAAGCGACATCTCTGGCCAATCCAGCAAGCTCAGCATTGGGCGGTCGTTGGATCTTGATTGTTGCCCATCTCGTAAAGTCGGTACGACCTGATGGGTCAACCACTCTCGCAGTAGGCGATGCCCAGGCGCGTAGTGATACACCAGCAACGCATACACACCGGATTCGCTGATCATCAACATGTTCTCAGGCTGCCCGTGATAGCGGATCTCAAGCGTTTGTCTTTGATCCTCATCGAGTTTGCTCACCTTGCGCTCGTCCAAGTAAAGACCAGTCAATCGGCCAACATCGCGGGCACAGAACCAAGGCTGGTTCTCTAGGAGCAGCGCGTGCAGTTGCAGGTTGTGGCGGGTGAAGACGGCAGGTTCATGCATGACGCACCTCCGGCTCGGAGCGTGTTTTAGAAATGGTGCAGATGCTGCGAACGTCCTTCGCAGGGGATGCAGAGTATCCAGGCATTTCCGTTACCTCTGGTTGCTTTCTTAGGGCATGCGTTATGGGTGTCGGGAGCTAAGAAACCCACCAGAGACGGGCCGGACATATTCCCCTTTCGGGTCTTGTATTCGCCCACTCCCGACATAACGGGGATTTTTCACAGGCGTAGAGAAACCGCTGGCGAAAAAAAGCCGCATGGCTGTCGGGTGCGGAGGACCGCTCTGGTTGAGGCGTTTCTTAGGCGCCGAGGTGAGAGGGTAGGTGGACGGTTGGAGGCGGTCAAGCTTCCAAGGTTATTCATTCTATTTCAGTGGTGACGCGCTGGCCGTCGAGATTGAGATCGATCATTTTCTTGATTTCAGATCGTAGAGCATCTGTGTTTTTTGTCTGGCATTCCCAGATGATTGATACACGCCAACCTGCTGCTTCAAGCGCTCGCTGAGCCTTCGTATCTCTCTCAACGTTTTTTGCGAGCTTAGGTAACCAAAAATCTAATCTGCTTTTGGGTGTATACGCGTATTTACATCCGGGATGCCTATGCCAGAAACAGCCGTGAACGAATAAGCATAATCGATGCTTCGGGAAGACTAGGTCTGGTGTCCCCGGTAGGTCCTTCCGGTGTAGACGATAGCGAAGCCCCAGATCATTGCACGTCGACCGAACAATCATTTCGGGCTTCGTGTTTTTGCCCTTGATTTTGGACATGTTCCTAGACCGCTGTTCTGGGGTGACCGTGTCTGCACTCATTCAGGATATACCCCCCATCGAAAAAATTTTCTACCCAACCGTCGGCCTCGCACCTCAATTCCGATCTTGCCTTAGCAATTAAGTGAAGGGGTCGTACTGGCCCTTGGACCTCCCACGTCCTTTACGGGTCGATGACAAGTGGATATGGTGAGTGGCATTGCGCCACTTCTGGCCTCTTGCTCATGTTCAACATAAATGATGTCTGACATGCTCGTGTCAAACTCGATCATCTTTCGTAAATGTTATCTTAATGCCAGCTTTAAGTGGCAAGCTTAGAAAATTGAATATAGACATGGAGTCAACCCTGAAAACAGTTATATGCAGTCAGCCAATTCGCCGGATCATTATTGCGAAAGCGACTTATGAGGCGGGTGCATGGGCATTTGGGGCATTCCATGGCTAAGCTCAACCCTCTGCTACGCATGGCGACCATTGCTGGTGTTGAGGTCGCGGTCAAGCTCCATATAGCACGGGGCGATGATCTCGATGCCCGCGACGGCAGAGGTGCGACGCCCCTAATGTTGGCCTCTTCCCGAAAAAAATCGGGAGTTGTACAGCTATTGCTGGCAGCTGGAGCAAATCCTGATTTGCTCGATGCTGAAGGTAGAGGTGCTCTCGCATACGCGGAGAAGGCGGAATGTACTCAATGCATTGTACTGTTGAAGGAGGCATTTAGTCGTAACACCGGATTAAATGAAAATTGCGTGTACGACCAAGTTTCGACTCAGACTAGGGCGGAGATGGTGGTACCCCTTTCCTCCTTGTTGAGCGAATCGTCTTATCAGGAAACGAAAGGGGAGACGGCTGACTTGACGAATTATGTCGATGACCTAGTCGAATCTGAGTCTCGCCGAGTTAACCATAATGAAATCTCCTTTCTTAACGAGCACGAGAATTTAGTTGTAACCGCCAAGGGGGAAACACACATCGATCTTGACGACGAGCCCCTAGATTTGGGATTCGAAGGCGATTGGATAGCGGAGGCTGAAGCGACTGCCCCTAAGGGGGATGTAACCGTTGCGAAAGTAATTAGCGTAATCCAAGAAACTATCGGTCGGCACAAGGCAATCGACACCGATATCGAATGGGACGATATCGCACTGTTCCTTCCCGAAAGGGCGCTTCCCCTAACGGATGATAATGAGGGTGTCCGTGGTCTGCTATTTAGAGGGCTGCGTGAAGGTACTGTTTCGGAGACTGCTCTAATCGATATATGTCGAGGAGCAGACATCTCACGCAGTCGTAATGAAGAAGCTGAACGTCTGCTGACTTTCGTGTTGGGCGACCTCGGTGTAGTGATCGATGAGTGGATAGGGTTGGCCGAGCAGTCGGATCTTCTCGATCCTACAACGGAAGAAGAACTTACGTTGTCAGAGGCCTTGGAGTTCGTGGACGACCTGGCATCAGGTCGCAATGAGCCGCTTAGATTCTACGCAAAGGGACTGAAGAAAGACCTACTTCTCGCCGCAGAGGAAGTCTCTTTAGGCCGTGAGATGGAGGCGGCGAGAAACGAAGCACTGGATGCCTTATCTTGCTGGCCCGGAGGTCTTAGTGTCATTTTCGAGGCAGCTGAAAAGGTAGCTTGCGGAGAGGCAAGTCATGAGTTTTTCACCTCTGGTCATGATCTTGTCAAAGACGACGTCGGGGATGCTAGCTTAGGAGAGACCTCGTCCGTTGATAAGGTTGAGTCCGAGGAAAACGAGTTAGGACTTCACTCGGAAGCGTCAGCGTTTGTATCAGCGGTGTTAGCGGCGCGCTCCGCCAGTAATGACTCCATAAAGGTTCGTGAGGCGCTTGCGGCCGCCTGTCTTTACCGGGGCTTCCTGCTAAAACTATCGAAGATGGCTGATTGCGACTCGGCCTTCTTCTCTGCAATTCGACGCGGAGAAGTGGCGAGGGAGAGGATGATTCTCTCCAACCTTCGGTTGGTGCTTTCTATAGCCAAAAAATATCTTTGGTCTGAGCTTCCTTTTGATGATCTGGTTCAGGAAGGCAATATAGGCCTTATGAAGGCCGTTGAGCGCTTTGACTGGCGCAAAGGGTTTAGATTTTCCACTTATGCTACGTGGTGGATTCGTCAGCATATTTCGCGCGCAATCTCTAATACGGAGCGGGCGATTCGGGTGCCCGTTCACATGCAAGATTTGGTAAGGAGCGTGTTGCATGAGCGAGATGAGTTCGAGGCTAAGACAGGGCGTCCTGAAACTGAGCGCGAGACATCACGTCGAACGGGGATAGCCCTCGATAAGCTCAAGCTTCTTTTGACTGTTTCCGAGAAAGTCAGCAGCTTGGATGCGAACCTTGAAGACACGTCGGAATCCTTGCTCGATTTCCTCCCCGAAGAGGAATCATCGGACCCGGCTGTCGCTGCAGAAGCAGCTTCTCTTCGAGCAGTTTTGGTCGGCATGATTGGGGAGCTTGACGAGCGCTCGGCCGAAGTCATAACCCTTCGTTTTGGTTTCTGTTTGGATTTAGACGAAGCCATGACCTTGGAAGAGATAGGTCTACGGTTCGATGTGACACGCGAGCGGATCCGACAAATCGAGTCGAAGGCGCTTAAAAAGCTACGTCACCCTATCAGGATGGCAAAGCTAGCTTTGTTCTTGGGCGACTACTTGTGTCTAAAGGAAGCCCCTTGTCCGGAATCCAAATCAGAGGAAGTGGTAAAAAAAACTATTGAGAACTCCAGTGCCGTCGTCCCTCATCGATCGTTCCTCGAGGGTTTAGAGTCCGCTCATCAGGTTTTGAGTATGAGTCTGGGGACGGAGTTTCAGGGCGTGGTGAATGCCTCTCAACTAAATATCCAGCTAAATGATCTTATGAGTGAGGTCAGGGCTCTTGGTATTAGTGTTGAGGAGGAAGGTTCGGATGACCGCCGGATTCACATATCACTACCAACACAGCCCGATGCGCGGGTTCGTAAAGTTGCCCGCAAAATGGTTGATGTTGGTTTCACACTTCTTTCCGGAACTACCTACGTCAAATGAACGAACGCACAAGGTATGCCCCGCCGCGAGCCGGCGCGATGTTGGAAGCCCTGCGTGGTCTCGGATACTCGACCGCCGCGGCCCTCGCTGACGTGATTGATAATGGCATTTCCGCAGGAGCATCAGAAGTTCATGTGACGTTTGAATGGGACAGTGAGAGAAGCAGGATCTCCATCTTAGACAACGGGCAGGGGATGGACGATGCCGAGTTAGAGGTAGCCATGACGCTGGGGGCTAAGAATCCTCTGGATGAACGCTCCTCCAATGATCTAGGTCGTTTTGGGATGGGCTTAAAAACGGCATCCTTTTCTCAATGCCGCTGCCTTACTGTCGCTTCTAGAAGGATGAGTGGTCCTGTTTCCTGCCTACGTTGGGATCTTGATGCCATTGCTGCATCGGCAGATGTCGGATGGAGGATGTTCGAAGGTCCAGCTCATGGTTCCGAAGCTTTTATTGGTGCAGTGGATAGGCTTCACTCAGGAACAATGGTCCTTTGGGAAAAGCTGGATCGAATCGTTACTCCTGGTTATACCCGGCGGCGGCGAAAACTGAGTGCAACACCTGACCTTTCCGGTACGGTGCTGTCCCTATGTCTTATTCCGAACTCAGCGTTGAAGAGCGCGCCACCATTCAAATCGGTCATGCCCAAGGTTTCAGCCTG
>NZ_JAEKCN010000032.1:0-31838 GCF_016405455.1 Pseudomonas sp. MF7453
TAAGCGCTTCGACTTCAAGTGTCCGATCGAGGTTATGGACGAGGTGATGCAGGAAGCTATGGCTATGCGGCATGATGCTCCAGCTTCAATTCAATAACCGTGTTGCACTCAGCTCCTGTAACCGCCCACTTTAATGTCAGGAAGCTTAAGCTCTGTTAGTGTTTTGGCTATTCTCTCTCCTCTTGGAAGACTGGTTGAAAGAGCCAGGAATATTTCCAATAACCCATTAAGTCAATCCCTCTACACTGGGCGCACCGATGAGTTTGGCCAAATAGAGTTTGCTTTACGAATGATGCAAGCTGAAACAGGCGCCATAGTAGGTCGCATAGGTGATGCATCAAATCGGCTTAGCGAACACACCCGAGGCCTACTAAAGGATATTGAGTCAAGCAATGTACTTACAGTTGAGCAGCAGGCAGAGACAGATCAAATAGCAACGGCAGTAAACCAAATGGCGGCAAGCATTCAAGAGGTTGCGAGCAATGCACAGCATGCTGCAGATGCGGCCGGAAGAGCAGACACTGAGACGGCATCTGGCCAGCGTCTGGTAGCCCACACAAGCCAGTCAATCACTGCCCTTGAAGGTGAAATTAGGCAAGCCGCTCAGGTTATTCATGAGCTTGAAGGTCAAAGTAACGAGATATCAAAAGTTCTTGACGTTATACGAGGGATCGCCGAGCAAACGAATTTGTTGGCACTCAACGCAGCAATTGAGGCCGCGCGTGCTGGTGAGCAGGGGCGTGGTTTTGCTGTTGTCGCCGATGAGGTTCGCAGTCTTGCTGCTCGCACACAGCAATCGACAACGGATATTCAAAGCATGATCAGCGCTCTACAAGAGCGAGCGCAATCCGCTGTTACAGTCATGGAGCAAAGTAGTCGGCAAGCGCACACGAGTGTAGCTCACGCAGAGGAAGCAGCTACAGCTCTTGATGGAATTGGCCAACGCGTTAACGAAATTACCGACATGAACGCGCAAATAGCGACTGCGGTCGAGCAGCAGGGAGCAGTAAGTGAAGACATAAACCGCAGTATTATCAATATACGCGATGCTGCTGATACCAATGTACAGACCGGGCAGAATAATTTGCAAAGGGCGAAATCTGTCGCTCAGTTAACTAGCGCTCTGAGCGAACTGGCAAAACAGTTTTGGGAAAAACGAGGATAACGCTTTTCAGTATCTCGACAGGGATAACTTACTTTACCATCGGTTATCCCTTTTAGCCGCACAAATTTTAGCCATGGCTTTTCAGGAAGTCAGGGCTATCAGAATGGCCTTAGAAAGCCTAGTCAAAGAGCTGTCACGAGAACACCGTTAGCTTAGCGTACGATTTTTTCCGAATTCTGCGGTTCCCCCGAGATGGGCCTGGACACGGGTGATAGATGCTGAATTAAGCCGTGTGACGGCAGGCTGTGCTGGGCTGCACGTCGGCATGGGCGTGCGTGGTCAGGACGCAAAAACACACTTGCCCGCAATGGCGGGCAAGTGTGTTTGCAGAGGGGGAGTGCGTTGTTGGTTATTGTTTGTTGCGACCGGCAATCACCACCAGGATCAGCGACGCCAGGATCAGGATCGAACTGATAGCGGCAATGGTCGGATCGATCTCGTCGCGCAGCGCCGTGAACATGCGCTTGGTCAGAGTCTGGTTGTCGCCGCCGGAGATGAACAGCGCCACCACAGTTTCATCCAGCGAGGTGATGAAGGCGAACAGTGTCGCCGAGACCACACTGGGCTTGATCTGCGGCAGGGTCACGGCCATGAAGGCGCGAAAGCGGTTCATGCCCAGGCTGCGCGCCACCATTTCCTGGGACATGTCGAAGTTACGCAGACCGGCCAGCAGCGCGATGATCACGTAGGGCAAGGCGAGCATGATGTGCGCCAGCACCAGGCCGGTCAGCGTGCTGATCAGGCCGACCCGGGCGTAAACGAAGAACACGCCGGCGGCGATCAGGATGATGGGCACCATCATCGGCAGCAGCAGGATGATCTGCAGCGTACGCACCACCTTCAGGCTGGAGTTGTTGATGGCGTAGGCGGCCGCCATACCAATCGGCAGGCTGATGGCCATGGTGAAAAATGCCGTGATCAGACTGACCCGCGCCGCCGACATCCACTCCACGCTGTTGAAGAACGCCTCGTACCAGTGGAAGGACCATTGCTTGGGAGGGAATTGCAGGAAGCGCGCCTCGGAGAACGACATGGGTACCACGATCAGCACCGGGATGATCAGGTACAGCAGGATCGCCGCGACCAGCACCGTGAACAGCACGTGGGACAGGCGAAGGTGACGCAGGTTGGCAAGCAGGTTCATTTAGCGCGCTCCCAGGATGCGTTCGATGGGGATGAAGCGATTGATGCCCCAGAAGATCAGGAACACCACAAACAGCAGCACCAGGCCGACTGCGCTGGCTGCGCCCCAGGCGTGATAGAGCTCGACGTTGCGTTGCACCAGCATCGACACCAGGATCGTGCGGCCACCGCCGAGCAGTTCCGGGGTGATGAAGAAGCCTAGGCAGATGACGAACACCAGGATGGAACCGGCCATGACCCCCGGCGCTGCCATCGGCAGGAAGACCCGGCGGAAGGTGTAGAAGGGTTTGGCGCCAAGGCTCTCGGACGCTTGCATGAGGTCCTGGGGGATTTTTTTCATCACCGAATACAGCGGCAGGACCATAAAGGGCAGCATGACGTGCAGGGTGCCGATTACCGTGCCAGTGGTGTTGTGCATCAGCGTCAGGGGTTGGTCGATGATGCCAAGGTCCATCAGCGTCTGATTGACCAGTCCGCGGCGTTGCAGGAGCACCAGCCAGGCATAGGCCCGCACCAGCACGCTGGTCCAGAACGGCAGGATCACGCAGATCAGAATCAGGTTGGCCCAGAAACCCTGCAGGCGCGAAGCGGCGTAGGCAATGGGGAAGCCCATGACGATCGACAGGATCGTCACCAGGAAACTGATCTTGAAGGTCAGGGCGAAGGTGTCCCAGTAAATGCTTTCCTGGAAAATCCGGATGTAGTTGGCCAGAGAAAACCCTTCCTCGGTCTGGACCGACTGAAAGGCCAGCCAGCACAGCGGCATGATCAACAGCACCACGACCATGACCAGCGCCGGGGTGAGCAGCAACAGCATGGAGGTGTGCTCCTTGCGTTCTTCACGGGCCAGGGCGTCTTCGCTGGTCATGGGCGGCTGGTGCTGCTGGTCGCTGGAGTCGGGCATGGATTTGGCGAGATAGGCGTTGGACATGATGACCTCTCGTCACTGCGCAGTGCTGGAGGGTATCCAGCACTGACGGGTAGCGCTGGCGGTGGCAGTCGTCCTGGCGGACAGCAGGGTGCGGTGCTCGGGTAATGTCATGTGAAGAACTCCCAATGGTGGGCAGGTACTTGAGGCGAGCGCGAGTTGTCTGCACAGGTCACTCTGCGGGACCCTCAGGCCTAATGTACCGGGATGCCAACGAATGAAGTGGACGCAATTGACCGGTGCGCAAGCGCTTTATGTCGAAATCGCGGGGGCAGACGGCATGTCCTGCGCCGAGGCCTCTGGCCTGCGGCGCAGCAACGGCCGATGGCTATTTTTTCTGGACGAAGGACAACCAGCGTTCTTCGGCCTTGACCCCGGCTTCGGAGGCCCACCATTGCGCCGAGAGCAGGGCCTGGCGCGAGATGTTGCCGGGTGCGGAAGGCAGCTTGGTCTCGCGCTCGGCCGGGATTACCCCGGTCTTGAAGGCTTCGGGGTTGAGCGGGCCGTAGTCGATGATCATCGGCAACGCCGCTTGCAGTTTGGCATCGATGGCCTCGTTGACGAATTTCATGGCGGCCACCTTGTGCGGCGAGCCTTTGAGGACGCACAACGAGTTGGTTTCCAGCACACCCTGGTTGTAGTCGAATGCCACGGGTGCGCCGGCGGCCTGTACGGCGGTGATACGGCCGTTCCAGGCCTGGATCATGTCCACTTCGCCGTCGCTGATCAGCTGCGCCGACTGCCCGCCGGACGTCCACCAGGTGGCGATGTCGGGCTTGATCTGCTCAAGCTTGCGGAAGGCGCGATCGACGTCCAGCGGATAGAGCTTGTCCATCGGCACGCCATCGGCCAGCAGCGCGATTTCCAGGGTTGGACGTGGCAGGTTACGTAGGGAGCGCTGGCCCGGGTATTTTTTGGTGTCCCAGAAGTCGGCCCAGGTCTTGGGTACGTCCGCGCCTTTGAACGCGTCCGTGCGATACGCCAGCACCGTGGAGTAGCTGATGTAGCCGACGCTGTATTCGTCCTTGAGGCTGTCGGGTATTTGCGCGGCATTGGGAATCAGCGCAAGGTCGAGCTTCTCGAACAGCCCTTCGGCTTCGCCACGGATGCAGTCGCCAGTGGGCAGGTCCACCACGTCCCAGGTGACCTTGCCGCTCTCGACCTGGGTCTTGATGATCGGGTAGGCCTTGGGCGAGCTGTCCTGTTTGAGCGTCAGACCGAGCTTTTTCGCCGCAGGCTCCAGGATCGCCTTGCTCTGGGCTTCCTGATAAGCACCGCCCTGGGATACGAACGTGATGTCCTCGGCCATGGCCTGGGTGGCGCTACCGATGAACAGGGCCAGACTCGCGAGTTGGAAAGCTGTAGTGCGCAATGTGCTCATGGAAAGACTCCGAATGGTTGGCAGATTTTCTTGGGCGAGCTGTAGGTTTTGTTGTCGGTCGCTCTGCGGGACCATGGAGGTCTAATGTACCGGCTTGTCCGTGAACGAAGCGGCTACAAATGCGCGGATGAAAAGTGGTTTATTGCGAAAATGCGAACGGGCACAGTATTTCGTGCGTCGGGTGCGGGCTTGCGCGCCTGTCGCGAGCAGCCCCGAAGCCCCCGGTAGGAGCGAGCATGCTCGCGATGGCGGTGTGTTGGGTGAGTCATAGCCAAGTCATTCAGCCCACCGTCATCCGCCTCACCACGCGCCGAATCATCGGCGCCGCCAGCACCACCACCGGCAACATCGATACCCACGACAGCGCCCACGCGTTCAACCAGCGGCCGGCAAAGGCCAGGTCGAGCGCATGGGGTGTGGTGGCGATGGCGGCCGCGACCGCGCAGGTCAGGCCGGATTGAACGACGCCGAAAACGAAATGCTCATAACGGGCGGGGATTTTCATCGGGGGTTCTCGAGAAAGAGCGGGGGGGCGCGATGCCCGGCCGCTCGGGCACGATCAAGCCGGTTGCAGTTGCGCGATAGTCTCTTCGGTGGTCCACAGCCCGTGGGCGAGGAAGCGGTAATTGATGATGGCCGCCAGGTAGCCGTCGCCATCCGGCAGGCGCGGGCCGGCGGTGGCGTCGCGTACCACGACTATTTCAAAGCCCTGTTCGAGCAGTTCGCGCAGGTGTGATTCCACGCAAAGGTTGGCCGCCATGCCGGCGAGGATGATCTGCGACACGCCTTTCTTGCGCAATTGCAGCGCCAGGTCGTTGGTTTCCGGGCCGTAGACCTTGTGCGGCGAGGCGATGATGGTCTCGCCGTCGAGAATGTACGGCTTGTAGATCTCGAGGAAATCGGCGCCGGAGCCTTCGAAGTTTTCCAGGGTGTTCGGTCCCTTGCGATCGAACATGCAGATGCTGTGCATGACCTTTTCCAGCGGACCGCCAAAATGCCAGTCGTGGTCGTGCGGGTAGTAATAGTGTGGCGACACGGCCACGGGCAGGTCGTGAGCCTTGAAGGCCTTGAACAGTTTTTCCAGGTTTTCGACGGTGTTGTTCTCGACGATGCTCTCACCGAACACCGCCCAACTGGCGCCGGCAGGGCTGAGGAAGTCGTTCTGTGGGTCGATGACCACCAGGGCGGCTTTGCTCAGGTCGAGCTTGAAACCAGTGGCAGGCAGTGCGGGTTCGGCGGGGTCGGCGTACAGATGGCTCATGACGATTTACCTCTTGGGTGCTTGCGTGGATGAGACGTGAATGTTGCTTTATATAAATGACCAGTCGTCTTATTAATGAGGAAAAAAAACTCACTCCAATAGCCGAGGCAAGACCATCGATACGAAACGCTGCAGAGGTGCACCGTCGCGCAGGACCTTGCCGCGCATGACCGCACCTTCCCAGCCTTCGACGATGACACTGGCCAGCGCTTCGGCGTCGTGAGTTTCAGAGAGTTCGCGGCGCTGCTGCGCTTCACGCAGGCAGCTCGCGAGCAAACCTTCCCAGCGCGCCAGCACATCGGCCAGACGCTTGCGGGTTTGTTCGCTGCCATTGGACATTTCCAGGGACAGGTTGCCAATCAGGCAACCCAGGCTGTATTCATGCTCGCCGTGCTCGAGCACCAGGGCCTGGAAGAACTGGCCGATGCGCTCCAGCGGCTTGACCCGGGCGTCGTAGAAGATCGGCCCGTGGCGGGTTTCGATCGAGGTCCAGTATTCCTCGAGGATCTCTGCCGCGAAGTCTTCCTTGCTGGCGAAGTAGTTGTAGAAAGAGCCCTTGGGAATCTCGGCAGCGGCGGTGATGTCCTGGACGCCGCAGCCGTTGAAGCCACGGTTGTGAACCACCTGGCGGCCAATCGACAGCAAACGGGATCTGACTTCGAGGTTGACCGGGCGAGCCATGACAGAGACATCCAGTGATGAGAAAGTTTTAATAAACTAACTGGTCATCTATGTTTCGTCAACAGTCGAATTGACTGCCAATCAGTCCGCCTGCGCCATCTCGATGTACTCGAGCATCTTCTCGTTGCCATCGAGAATGTCACGGCAGATGGCCGCCCGTGCCGCCGCGCCATCGCGGCGCTTGAGTGCGTCGAGCACTTCCCAGTGATGGTCGATGGCCATGCGCTCGTTGAAGTTGCCATAGGCACGGGCGATCAGTGGGCCGGTGCGCATCCACAGGCTATCGAGCAAACCCGCCAGCACCGGCATGCGCGCGATGGTGGTCAGCGCGTAGTGAAATTGCTGATTGCACTTGAGAGCGGCTTGCAAGTCCTGGGCGTTGATCGCGGCGATGTTGTTTTCGATGCAGGCTTGCAGGTCTGCGAGTTCGCTGTCGGTCACCAGCGCGGCGGCCGTCTCCGCAGCCAGGCCTTCAAGCGCCAGGCGGATGCTGCGGATCTCGCCGTATTGCGCGGCGGTGAGGATGGGTACGCGGATGTCACGCGGGGTCTTGAGGATCAGCGCCTGTTCCTTGGCCAGTTGCAGGATCGCGTCGCGCACCGGTGTGACGCTGGTGCCCAGTTGTTCGGCCAGGTCGCGGATGCGCAGGCGGTCATCGGGCTGGAAACGCCCGGTGATCAGTGCCTCGCGCAGCAACTCGTAGATGCCACTGCCCAGGTAAGAGTGATTGAGGGTTTGAATAGGGTAGGGGTTGCTCATTGATCGCTCATCTGCGGCGGATGCCCGGCCCGAATGATGGAAGTTTCCGGCCGGGATTTCCAGATTATTTCAGACGTGCTGACCACCGTTGACATGAATCTCCGAACCGTTGATGTACGACGCGCCTCGGGTGCAGAGGAAATGCACCAGGGATGCGACTTCTTCCGGCTTGCCCAAGCGGTGCATGGGGATCTGCTGATCGACGATCAGTTCGGTCCCGGCAGACAGGATCGACGTCTCGATCTCACCCGGTGCAATCGCATTGACCCGCACACCGTGTGGCCCGAAATCATGGGCCATTTCCCGCGTCAGTGCGGCCAGTGCAGCTTTCGAGCAGGCGTAGGCGACCCCGGCAAACGGGTGCACCCTGGAACCTGCAATCGAGGTGACGTTGATCACCGAGCCTTGCGCCGCCTTGAGCTCATCGAACAGCCCTTGGGCCAGTAACGCCGTGGAAAACAGGTTGACGTTGAACACGCTGAGCCAGGTGGCGTAATCGGATTCCAGCACGCCCAATCGTGCGCCGGCTTCGCCTTTGGGTGAAATGCCGGCGTTGTTCACCAGGGCATCGAGGCGTCCGCCGAGTTTCTCCCGGATCAATGGCAGGCTGCGGCGCACTTCGTCGATGTCTTCCAGGTCCAGGTGGATGTGGTTCAACTCGCCTTCAGCCCAGGGGCAGCCTTCGGTCCAGTTCTGTCGCGAGGCCGTAAACACGCGCCAGCCCGCAGCGTTGAAGTGCTTCACCGTGGCATGGCCGATGCCACGGCTCGCACCGGTGAGGAGGAGGGTTCGTTGCTCGGTCATGCAGGCGCTCCTGAGGAAGGGGTGGAGTGGTGAGACTATACCAGTAAAAATTATGATGCATCATATTCTAAATATGTTACTAATGAGCTGCGCCTCGGAATCATCGCCGTGCGCCGGCCACCAGGTGCAAGACACCCGGCGCTGACCGAAATATTGCTGCCAAAAACAAAAAAACCACCTGCCATCCCTTAGCTGCCGCTCACGCACGTAGCGAATTCGGAGAGACGCATGAACAGCAAAATCGCAACTGTACTGATGCTTGGAATGATTGCCGGCCCTTTGAGCGCCGCTGAAAAACTGACCGTGGTGTCCTTCGGCGGCAACAACCGCCAGGCCCAGGAAAAAGCCTTCTACAAACCCTTCACCTCGGAAAAGAAAGTGGCGATCACGGCCGATGACTACAACGGCGAAATGGCCAAGATCCGGGTCATGGCCGACACCGGGAAAACCAGCTGGGACGTGGTCGAGGTCGAATCCCCCGAGCTGTTGCGCGGTTGTAGCGAAGGCCTGTTCGAGCCATTGGACTGGTCGCGCATCGGCAAGAAAGAAGATTTCATCCCGGCCGCCGTCAGCGATTGCGGGGTGGGTATCTTCATCTGGTCTACCGTTCTGACATACGACCCGAAAAAACTCGCCAGCGCGCCACAGGGCTGGGCGGATTTCTGGGACGTGAAGAAATACCCCGGCAAGCGCGGCCTGCGCCGTGGCGCCAAGTTCACCCTGGAGTTCGCCCTGTTGGCCGATGGCGTGGCCAAGGAAGATGTCTACACCTTGCTCGGCACCGAGGAGGGCGTGCAGCGGGCCTTCCGCAAACTGGATCAGATCAAGCCCGACATCCAGTGGTGGGAATCCGGCGCGCAGCCGTTGCAATGGCTGGCGGCAGGCGACGTGGTGATGACTTCGGCCTATAACGGGCGTGTCACCTCGGCGCAGGCGGAGGGACAATCGTTTGAAATGCAGTGGAATGGCAGCCTGTACGACCTGGATCACTGGGCCATCGTCAAAGGCTCGCCGAAGAAGGCCCTGGCGGAAAACTTCATCGCGTTTGCCAGTGCACCGGTTCAGCAGAAGCACTTTGTCGAGGCCATTCCTTATGGGCCAAGCAACACCAAAACCGTGGCACTGGTCGATGAGGCGGTGGGCAGCAAACTGCCGACTTCACCGGATAACCTGAAGAACGCCCGGGCCACGGATGCCGAGTTCTGGATCGACCACGGCGAAGACCTGGAAGAGCGTTTCATCGCTTGGGCCAACAAGTAATGCAAGGGGCCTGCGCGAGCAGGCCACATCACCGAAGCGAGGAGTCATGAACAATGCCGCTTGAGAAAGTATCGGCGCAACCCTGTCTGCTGGAGGCGGCCCCTGCCCGTGTCAGTGACGGGCAGGTCCTTGGGGTCCTTGCGCAGCACTACGCGATCAGCGGAAAACTCGAGCAACTGGGCGGCGAGCGCGACCTCAATTTCCGGGTCATGCTCGCGGACGGTACGTCGCGTCTGTTCAAGTTGTCGCATCCATTGGAAAACCCGCAGGTCGTGGACTTCCATAACCAGGCCATGCTCCAGATCGAGCGTAACGATCCGGCGTTGCCGGTGCAGCGTGTCTTTGCATCACTCGGCGGGCGATTCGTGGAGCCGGTCGAAATCGAAGGCCAGCGCATGTTGGTCCGTCTCCTGTCCTTCGTTGACGGCTTGCCGCTGCACCGCGTCGCCCACACATCGGTGAATTTCAGGCAGAACCTGGGCCAAGCGCTCGCCCGGTTCGACCTGGCCCTGGACGGCTTCAGCCATCCCGCTGCCGGGCACGTCCTGCTGTGGGACATGCAACACGCCCAGCGCCTCAGGCCCCGGCTGAAACACATCGAGCCGGGCGTTCGTCGCGACCGGATCGAACACAGCCTGGACCGCTTCGAATCCCAGGTACTGGGCAAGTGCGCCACGCTGCGCCACCAGGTGATCCATAACGACATGAACCCGCACAACATCATCGTCGATCCGGATCAGCCCGATGTGTTGCGCAACATCCTGGATTTTGGCGACATGGTCCACGCGCCGTTGGTCAACGAGGTCGCGGTCGCGGCATCGTACCAATTGGGGGTGGCGGGCGACGTCCTGGCCCCGGCGCTGGACATGATCCGCGCCTATCACCAGGTCAATCCCCTCACCGGCGAAGAATTGCAACTGCTGCCGGTGCTGATCTCCACACGCCTGGCGTTGTCGTTGTGCATCAATTATTGGCGGGCCGACCTGCACCCGGACAATCGCGAGTACATCCTGCGCAACTCATACCGCGCCCAGGATGCCCTGGCGGGATTGTCCGCAATGGCACCCGCCGAGATCCACGACAGAATCCTTGCCGCTTGCACCCAGGAGGTTGGCGCATGAGCATGATCAACGGTTTCACTTCTGAAGATGCCGATCGCCTGTCAGACAAGGAAAAACGCCTTGTCGAACGCCGGGCACGGTTGCTCGGCCCGGCCTATCGACTGTTCTACGAACACCCCTTGCACACGGTGCGCGGCGAGGGCGTGTGGCTGTACGACGAACAAGGCCGGCGGTATCTGGATGCCTACAATAACGTGGCGTCGGTGGGGCATTGTCATCCCCGGGTGGTCGAGGCGATCAGCCGGCAGGCCGGGCAACTCAACACCCACACTCGCTACTTGCAGGAGGGCATGCTCGATTACGCCGAGCAACTGCTGGGCACCTTTCCCGAGTACCTCGAGCGGGTCATGTTTACGTGCACCGGCAGCGAGGCCAACGATCTGGCGTTGCGCATCGCCAAACAGTTTACCGGCGGCACCGGCGTGATCATCACCCGCTTCGCGTATCATGGCGTCACGGGTGATATCGCCGAGCTTTCTCCGTCGCTCGGCCCGAGCATGGTTCTGCCACCCCACGTGCGCACCGTTCGCGCCCCCGATGCTTATCGGCTGGGTGCGGATCAAGTGGCCTCGACCTTCGTGGCTGACGTCCGTGCGGCCATCGATGACCTGCGCAAACACGGCATTCGTCCGGCGGCGATCCTGCTCGACGGCATTTTCGCCAGCGATGGCGTCTTTGCGGGCCCAACCGGCTGCATCGCCGAAGGGATCGCATTGGCCCAGGCCGAAGGCCTGTTGTACATCGCCGATGAAGTCCAGTCCGGCTTCGCCCGCACTGGCCTGAACATGTGGGGTTTCCAGCGGCACGACGTGCGCCCCGACCTCCTGACCCTGGGCAAGCCGATGGGCAACGGCCACCCCATCGCCGGCCTGGTCGGTCGAGCGCAAGTGGTCGATCACTTTGGCCAGAACATGCGCTACTTCAACACCTTTGGCGGCAACCCGGTGTCCTGCGCAGCGGGGCAGGCCGTGCTGGACGTCATCCGTGACGAACAGTTGCAGCAGCGCTCGCACACCCTGGGTGAATGTCTGTTGACGGGGTTGCGGGAGCTGGCCGAGCGTTACCCGATCATCGGCGATGTGCGCGGTGCCGGGATGTTCCTGGGGGTCGAGCTGGTGACCGATCGCGCCACAAAAGCGCCTGCCGCCACGCAGACCCGTCAGGTGGTCAACGCGATGCGCGAGCAGGGCGTATTGATCAGTGCTGCCGGGCCGCTGGAAAACGTGCTGAAGATTCGCCCGCTGCTGGCCTTCGAACAGGAGCATGCGCACTTGCTACTGGAAGCGGTCGGCACGGCGCTGGAAGGGCTGCAGCCGTAGCGGTTCAGACGATATCGTCGATCAGGATATGGTGCTGCCCACGGCTGCAGCGTTCGATGCGCGCCTCGACCTTGTACACCGCGCGCAGCATCTGCTCGTTGATCACTTCATGGCTCGGGCCGCTGCCCTGAGCGGTGCCATCGGCGATGACCAGCACCTGATCGGCGAAGCGCAAGGCCTGGTTCAGGTCATGGATGGCGATGAACACGATGACTTCGCGCTTTCGCGCCAGGTCGCGCATGAAGTTCAGCACCTGGACCTGGCGGTGCATGTCGAGGGCGCTGGTGGGCTCGTCCATCAGCAGGATCTGCGGTTCGCGCACCAGCGTCTGGGCGATTGAGACCAGTTGTTGCTGGCCGCCGCTGAGTTCACCCAGGTTGCGGAATGACAGCGGCGTAATGCCCAGGGCGTCGAGGATCTCATCGACCAGTTTCAGGGGTCGTCTCAGAAAACGGAAAATAAAGCACGCTAAGCGTGCGTGGAGGCTGGCACCCAGCGGTACAGCGTCGGAATGGACACGCCGAGGTTCTTGGCCACGTCCTTGGGCGGCACCCCGCTGGCCAGCAGCTTCTTGGCCGACTCGATCTTGCTGTCGGTCATCTTCGGCTTGCGGCCGCCTTTGCGGCCGAGCTGCTTGGCGACTTCCAGCCCGGCGCGGGTGCGCTCGACGGTCAGCTCGCGCTCCATTTCGGCAAGGCTCGCCATGACGTGGAAGAAGAACCGCCCGGATGGTGTGCCGGTGTCGATGGAGTCGGTGAGGCTCCTGAACTGGACACCGTGCTTGTGCAGATCGCCGACCAGATCGACCAGTTGCTTGACCGACCGGCCCAGCCGGTCGAGCTTCCAGACGACCAAAGTATCGCCTTCGCGCAGCATTTCGAGCGTCTTGGCCAAGCCAGGCCGGTCTGCCCGCGTGCCACTCACCTTGTCCTCGAAGACCTTTTTACATCCGGCCTTGCTCAAGGCTTCGCGTTGCAGCTCCAGGTTCTGATCCTGCGTCGAGACGCGCGCATAGCCAATCAACATGGCTTGTCTCGCGCCCGGTCGATGCGTTCCTGCATCGCCTGCATCACTTCTTCGTGGGTGTACGATCTGGCGTTGGCGTCGGTGGCTTGCCGCAGGGCTTCCTCAACCTCGCGCGTCATCCGCTCGTAATCCTCCGGCCACAGCGCTTGCTCCATGCGCAGCGACGCCTGACCCAGCAGGTGCAGCAGGCTGAACAGCCGCATGTCGTTGGTGGCGACGATGCGCTCCCGAATCTGCTCCTGAATAGCTTCGCTAGCCCGATGCGCTTGTGGTGTGGCAGTCCCCTCGTAGTCAGCGGGGAATTCCGCTTCCTCGGCAATCCTTGCCCAGGCGCTGGCCAGCGCCTCGATGGTTGACGTGCTCATTTCCGCCGCTCCTGTGCTCTTTGGCGAATCAACCGGCCAAGGGGCCTCGACGCGAAAACCAGCAGCATCACGCCTATCGGATACCAGGTCGAGAAGACCACCAAGGCATCGAAGGCTGGCCGTCCGGTGTTGGTAGGCAGTACGGCGGTCACAGCCATCAACCCGCCGACCGTCCAGATGATGCGCCACACGTAGGGCATCACGCGGGGCACGTAGCCGTCATCGAAAGCGGTCTGGTAGTAGCGGCGCAGGCCGCGCTCGGCAAGCGCCTGGCGCTGCCGCTCCGACAGCGCATCCGTCCGGCCATACCAGCGCCGGAATGGTGGACAGCGCAGCAGCAAAGGGGTGAAGAGGATCATCACCGCCACGATCGCGACACCCCACGCCATGACGGCGCCGGCATCGGGCCGCTTGGCGTTCTCGATCACGGGCGCGAAGACGCCCGGAGCACCGATCATCCAGAACAGCGCAATGTGCTGATGGAAGGAGAGCTTCATTTGCTCATCCACTTGCGCAGCAGGCGCTTTTTCAGGGAGGCGCGTTCTTGCGGGTTGCGTCCCTTGTGATTGGCGATGCGATCCGCCGTGGCGGCCTGGCGCTTGACGGGCCAGTAGGAGCGGCCATCCTTGCCCATCGACCAGACGCTGCTGGCCTGGTTTTCCAGCAGGGGCAGATGGGCGCTCAGGGCTTCGGGCGACGCGCTGGTCAGCGCCGTGCGCTCACGGGTGCGCCAGCGCTGATGCCAGAGCTTCTTGTCCTCGCGCTCGCTGCCGCAGGTCGTGTGCCCGACGATGGGTGTTTTGCGGCGGCTGCGGCTCATAACGTAGTGGTCTCCAAGAACATTCAGGACTGATCCCAGGCGTCGATGGTCAAGACCTGATCGGCAGGACAGGCGGCTACGCGGTCGGGAACTGGATGGTGTTCAGTCTCATGCCGACCCCATTCGATTGATCGCGTCGCTTGCGGCACGCTGCGACGCAAGGAGGTTTGCGACCTGGTTTAGCAGCCGTGTCCGCTGCATGTCTGTTACCTATCTCCCCGACCGCTCATTGGACCAACTCCAGAGATTGGGCTCTATCGCTCAGCCAATACGAAACCGGCATTGGCTGATGCCACAACCGAGACGAACACAAATGGCTCGGTACCTGTATTTCGCGCCCCGTGCACTTGGCCCGGTCTTGCCACGGCTATCTCACCTTCCCTGAGGGCACGAACAATCCCATTGCCCTGAAAGTAATCAGCCATTCCCGACAAAACAGTCCACGTGTCTTGGCCGTGAGGATGAATGTGAGCCGCAATTTCCTGCCCGGGATGGACATGCCAAACCACGATAATTGAGTCTCGGGTTTCAAGCACAACGGAACGAATAGGCTCGCCTTCGGACGGCTGAACATACTCGGCTACAGAAAATATTCTCGATTCAACAGTCATCGGAGATCCCTCTTTCACAGTGCCCCCAGACAGGCTGGATATGAGTTCTAACTCGAATTTGAACGGGAGGCTGGTCGTGCGGTCGTGCAGTTGCCGATGAGCGTGTCGGCTGCTGCCTCCTTGCCCACCAGCGAACTCACGTCCGTTGCGGCCATCCAGAAGGTCTTGCCCGAGCGCGGCTCATAGGTCGCGGGATCGAACACGCCAGAGGGGCCGAACATCGGCGGCTTGATTGGTCATGGCTCCATGCCTTTGTCGTTACGGTCTTCATCGTCGGCATCCTGACGCACGGCGGGCAATTGCTGGAGCAACGCCGGCAGCCATTCCTGTACCGTCTCCCACACCACATCGAGGTTGATGTCGAAATAGCCGTGAGCCATGCGATTACGCATATTGCGCATGCTGCGCCACGGCACGTCGGCATGCGCCTGGGTGAACTCGACGTAGCCATCCATCACCTTTGTGGCCGCCTCGCCGATGACGATCAGGCTCATGATGACGGCCTGCTGGGTGCGCTTGTCGGCCAAGAAGTCGTCCTTGGCCATCCCTTCCACGAAGCTGCGCGCATCGGTTGCGGCCTGCTGAATGTGGTCGAGGTAATCGGGCAGGCGGTTCTCGCTCATATCGGTTGCGCCTCCGCGAGCACCTTGGCCCGGAACTTCGGCGGCAGGTCGCCGGGAGTCAGCAGATCGACGTCAACGCCGAGCAGCGATTTCAGTTCTTCTTCCAAATCGCCCAAGTCCAACAACGTGGCACCGGGCAGCGCATCGACCAACAGGTCGAGGTCGCTGCCATCCCGGTCGGTGCCATGCAGCACCGAGCCGAAGACGCGCGGGTTCGCGGCGCGAAAGCGGCCTACCGCTTCACGCACTGCGCTTCGCTTCATGTCAAGCACAACAGACGGTCGCATGGGCATCCTTTCTTATCGAAACTCGTTGAGATGATATGCAATCAAGAATAGAATTTCAAGAACTATTTTCGAGAATCGCAATGCCTTGATTCCCGTGCCGCGCCGGTTGCCTTGGCGGGCTTGTCACAAACCTACGTTTTCAAGAAGAAGGAAACCGCATGCCCCGCCGTTCGATCCTCTCCGCCGCCGAGCGCGAAAGCCTGCTGGCGTTGCCGGACACCAAGGATGAGTTGATCCGTCACTACACGTTCAGCGAAAGCGACCTCTCCATCATCCGGCAGCGGCGCGGCCCGGCCAATCGGCTGGGCTTCGCGGTGCAGCTCTGCTACCTGCGCTTTCCCGGCGTCATCCTTGGCGCTGATGAGCCACCGTTCCCGCCATTGCTGAGACTGGTCGCCAACCAGCTCAAGGTCGGCATCGAAAGCTGGGACGAGTACGGGCAGCGTGAGCAGACCCGACGCGAGCACCTGGTCGAGCTGCAAACGGTGTTCGGCTTCCAGCCGTTCACGATTGGCCACTACCGGCAGGCTGTCCAGTTGCTGACCGAGCTGGCCATGCAAACCGACAAGGGCATCGTGCTGGCCAGAGCCTTGATCGAGCACCTGCGGCGGCAGTCGGTCATTGTGCCCGCCCTCAACGCCGTCGAGCGGGCGAGCGCCGAAGCGATTACCCGCGCCAACCGGCGTCTCTACGACGCCTTGGCTGAGCCGCTGACGGACGTGCATCGCCGTCGCCTCGACGATCTGCTCAAGCGCCGCGACAACGGCAAGACGACGTGGCTGGCCTGGCTGCGGCAATCCCCGGTCAAACCGAACTCGCGGCACATGCTGGAACACATCGAACGCCTCAAGGCGTGGCAGGCGCTCGACCTGCCCTCCGGCATCGAGCGGCTGGTTCACCAGAACCGGCTGCTCAAGATCGCCCGCGAGGGCGGCCAGATGACGCCCGCCGACCTGGCGAAGTTCGAGCCGCAGCGGCGTTACGCGACCCTGGTGGCGCTCGCCATCGAGGGCATGGCCACCGTCACCGACGAAATCATCGACCTGCATGACCGCATCCTGGGCAAGCTGTTCAATGCCGCCAAGAACAAGCATCAGCAGCAGTTCCAGGCATCCGGCAAGGCGATCAATGCCAAGGTGCGGCTGTTCGGGCGCATCGGCCAGGCGCTGATCGAGGCCAAGCAAGCGGGCCGCGATCCGTTCGCCGCCATCGAGGCCGTCATGTCCTGGGATGCTTTCGCCGAGAGCGTCACCGAAGCGCAGCGGCTCGCGCAACCCGAGGACTTCGATTTCCTGCACCGCATCGGCGAGAGCTACGCCACGCTGCGCCGCTACGCGCCGGAATTTCTCGACGTGCTCAAGTTGCGGGCCGCGCCCGCCGCCAAGGACGTACTCGACGCCATCGAGGTGCTGCGCAGCATGAACAGCGACAACGCCCGCAAGGTGCCCACCGACGCGCCGACCGAGTTCATCAAGCCGCGCTGGCAGAAGCTGGTGATGACCGACACCGGCATCGACCGGCGCTACTACGAACTGTGCGCGCTGTCGGAGCTGAAGAACGCGCTGCGCTCCGGCGACATCTGGGTGCAAGGCTCGCGCCAGTTCAAGGACTTCGAGGACTACCTGGTGCCGCCCGCGAAATTCGCCAGCCTCAAGCAGGCCAGCGAATTGCCGCTGGCCGTGGCCACCGATTGCGACCAGTACCTGCATGACCGGCTGACGCTGCTGGAAACGCAGCTCGCCACCGTCAACCGCATGGCGCTGGCCAACGAGCTGCCGGACGCCATCATCACGGAGTCGGGCCTGAAGATCACGCCGCTCGATGCGGCGGTGCCCGATACCGCACAGGCCCTGATCGACCAGACGGCGATGATCCTACCGCACGTCAAGATCACCGAATTGCTGCTGGAGGTAGACGAATGGACGGGCTTCACCCGGCACTTCGCCCACCTGAAGTCAGGCGACCTGGCCAAGGACAAAAACCTGTTGCTGACCACGATCCTCGCCGACGCGATCAACCTGGGCCTGACCAAGATGGCGGAATCGTGCCCCGGCACGACCTACGCCAAGCTGGCCTGGCTGCAAGCCTGGCACATCCGCGACGAAACCTACGGGGCGGCACTGGCCGAGCTGGTCAACGCGCAGTTCCGACATCCCTTCGCCGAGCATTGGGGCGACGGCACCACGTCATCGTCGGACGGCCAGAACTTCCGAACCGGCAGCAAGGCAGAGAGCACCGGGCATATCAATCCGAAGTATGGAAGTAGCCCTGGGCGGACGTTCTATACCCATATCTCCGACCAATACGCGCCCTTCAGCGCCAAGGTGGTCAACGTCGGCTTGCGCGACTCGACTTATGTGCTCGATGGCCTGCTGTACCACGAGTCTGACTTGCGTATCGAGGAACACTACACCGACACGGCGGGCTTCACCGATCATGTGTTCGGCCTGATGCACTTTCTGGGATTCCGGTTCGCGCCGCGCATCCGCGACCTGGGCGACACCAAGCTGTTCATTCCCAAGGGCGATACTGCCTACGATGCACTCAAGCCGATGATTAGCAGCGACAGGCTGAACATCAAGGCTATTCGCGCTCATTGGGATGAAATCCTACGGCTGGCCACTTCGATCAAGCAGGGCACGGTGACGGCCTCGCTGATGCTGCGCAAGCTCGGCAGCTATCCGCGCCAAAACGGCTTGGCCGTCGCCCTGCGCGAGCTGGGGCGCATCGAGCGCACGCTGTTCATTCTGGATTGGCTGCAAAGCGTGGAGCTGCGCCGCCGCGTCCATGCGGGGCTGAATAAGGGCGAGGCGCGCAACGCGCTGGCCAGGGCGGTCTTCTTCTACCGATTGGGTGAAATCCGCGACCGCAGTTTTGAGCAGCAGCGCTACCGGGCCAGCGGCCTCAATCTGGTGACGGCGGCCATCGTGTTGTGGAACACGGTCTATCTGGAGCGTGCCACCAGTGCTTTGCGTGCCCACGGCATGGCGCTGGACGACACGTTGCTGCAATATCTGTCCCCGCTGGGGTGGGAGCATATCAACCTGACCGGCGATTACCTATGGCGCAGCAGTGCCAAGGTCGGTGCGGGGAAGTTCAGGCCATTGCGACCGCTGCCACCGGCTTAGCGTGCTTTATTTTCCGTTTTCTGAGACGACCCCATGTACACCATTTTTAACATCAGGAACCAAACGTGCCTGAGACGTGGCATGATTGACTTCGAGTCCTTGATCGCCGGCGACGGAGTTGGAGTTGGGTCGCATTTCAGTGACTTTTGTCGTGCTCAGGACGGCGATAGTCTGCGGCCGTGATACCTCATTCAAGACGTGACCATAGGTGGCCACCGTCTGCCTAGAGACGCCCGCAAGGCTGGCTATCGAGGCTTGAGTTAGCTTCTCTCCGCGCTCCTGGAGGCCTCTACATGCCGCACGGATTTTGGATTCGGTAGCCTTGTGTCGTAGACCATGGGTGCGCTTCGCAGCCAGGCTCTGCCTCTCGGCCAACGGCAACGACTTGTCCAGCGCCATAGCTCCTCGGCAACATTTAGAGCTGCCCTGGTAGCGCGTCCACGTCCAGCGCGCCACAGATCTGACCGTCGCCCTTACGGATGACAACATCAAGTCTTGCGTGAACCCTGCACGGGCAAACTTGTTGTGGTTGTGCGCGAATGCCTCCAGTCGCCGGGTGAACGTGGCGAGCGTGCCGCGTTCGCGCTCTTGGTTCGCAATGCTGTACGCGAAGTAACGCAGTTGTTCGAACAAAATGCAGTGCCGCGAGTGTGGGAGGTCGTCCAGCTGCGGGCCCGTCTTCCAGGGCGAGACTTCCAGCTCCACATAGTCAGCCAGCTCGCCCAGATCGTAGACGTTGCTATGCAGTTCTGAGGTCGACCACCACGGATGGCCTGGAGTCTTGGCGACAGGGCCGCTGTGGTAATCAGGATCCGCGTTCAAACGCAGCGCGAAGGCGGTGTAAACCGCCTTCATATACTGGATCGGCTTGTCGCGCGCGTTCTCGGTCGTACAGACCGGAGGGATTGCGTAGTAGAGGTGAGAGTGGCCGTTGTTTCTGTTTCGCACGATCAGATTGGGCGGTGGAAGGCCCGCGTCGTCCCAGGCAAGGGAGTTGGCATGATCGAGGTCGAAGATCAGCCACGACACCATCCCACTGCGGTTGATCTGCATGTAGGGATAGCGGATTGCGTAATCGCGCGGACGTACCAGCGTAGCGGTCTTGTTGTCGCTGCAACGTGCGAGATACGGCGCCTCGATGACGACGCGGTTAAGTGCCGTACCGTCTTGGGAGAAACGCGCCGAAGGCGTGTATGCCCCTGCAGTGGGTACGTCTAGCATTCGTTCGTCCAGCTGGGCGAACGTACATTGCTTTTTTGAGGTGGAATCCATTTTCCCCGCCGTTCGGCGGCAAACCTCTTAGGCCTAGCATTTTGCAACTTGCAAGAAGCCGCGGTGCTAGCCATAATCAGCTCACCTTGTCTGTGAACAGGTTTCAGCCCCGTCGAAAGAGCAACCTGTTCTCGTTTGTCCAAAAAGCCCGGTTACCAGCCGGGCTTTCTGGTTTCTGTAATATGGTTTACGTCACCAGCGTCCTCACGTTCATTTCCTTAGCCCAGCCGGGCGGTCTAACTCCAGCCTAAATTGCGGGTGCTCTTCACCTGCATCCAGCTCGTTTAGATACCTATAGATCGCCTCACGAAGCATCGCAGACGTGGTAGTCCCACGAGCCCTCATAGCAGCGTCGAAACGTCGCTTTATCGACTCGTCCACTTTCGTGGCCATGATGGAAGATGGCGCGCTTGTGGTCATGGGCATCCAGGTTAAACGGTTAAACTCAGTGCAAGGCTATTGGTTTAACCGTTATACGTCAAGATCCTTACTCACCCTGGCTAAAAGGCTCAAATTCGCCAGAACATTAGCACCCAAAATTTTGCCGAGCAATAAAAAAAGGCCGCGTTTTCTCGGCCTTTATGAATCGTGGAGTAATCCTGACTAACGCTGCAGGCCTCTAAAATCAAGGGCTCTGTGAAGCTCTTCACAAACGGTAAGCAACGTCAGTAAGTTACGCAATCACATTAACTTATGTTTGTTACATAAGTTATTTAACTTAAATACGTTACTCGTCTTGCGTAATTTCGTCGATAGGCTCTGCCCTACTCGCACGCTCAAGCAGCTCAAGCAACTCAGCCCTATCAAGGTTCTGCAATGCCGCAATCCCTGCACGAATCACATCTGAACGTGTGGCTCTGAAATTCCTGGGGGTGAGCGAAATCTTGTCGATTTGGCGGTTCACATCTTTAGAGAGAGAAAAGGTCGTTCGTACGAACGTTGAAGAAGTCTTCTTACGGCGACGCTTTGGTTCGGGGTTAGTGCCCACTGGCGCATCAGCTATGAATGCCTGCGCCGCAGCTTCGACGTTCATTTCAGGCGTGTTCTCAGTCACCCTGGACGGTCGAGAAAGATTTTTTAGGCCCATTTTGTGCTCCCCCATAGCTCAGACGCTAGGGATTCAATTTCTTCTTTAGCCCGAGGATCAGACCCACTTTCCAATACGGAACACCCATCTTCATCAGCGTCGTCATAAACGTTTCGCGCAGTGGTGATCGCATTCAAAGGAATGATTTCGAAGGACAGGCAAGCTTCTTTTGCGTCCAGAATTCTTTGGACTTGGCTTGGCAACGCTGGGCATTGCGTAATAACGGCCCGTATGGTCAGGTCAGGATTAACCGCGATGGCCAGCCGTGCCAAGTTTTCAACCTTAGGAAGTGTCTTCAGGTCTCTCCGCTTAGGTCGAAATGGGATGAGCATATGAGTCGCTACGGTCATTGCCGATCGCAGTGCTTCTGAGTCAGCTCCACCTGCATCCACTACAATTTGTCTGTATCTACCGCGCAGGTCGAGCAGGGTTTGACGAATGTTTCCATGAGCTTGCACAACCGGTATCGGCGGTAGGTCTCCCTGGTCATTCCGCTCAGCAGCCCAATCAGCCGTAGTACCTTGAGGGTCTGCATCGAGCAGCAAGACATCACCACCCCGGGCTTTAATCCAGACTGCTAAGTTTTGAGCCAAGCAGGATTTCCCACTGCCCCCTTTTTCCCCGCCCAATAGCAAAATCATGCTGCTCCGCACCTCGAATAGGTAATTTAGAGTAACTTACATAAGTTACATCTATTACGCAACTTATATTCTTTACATAATCGCGCGGAAATCTGCTGATGTGAAAACAGGTGCACCGGGGTGCCTGCGGCTCCCAGAGCAGAAATGGGGTTCGCTAGGCATCCTGAGTGCCTTTGCCGAAGGGGTCGGTGAGCGGTCGATGAACATCGAGCTCTGAACGACTCTGCAGGGCCTCAGAGAGAATCTCCATCTGCACCATCAGGGTTTTGCCCGGCAGCTCCCTAACCGGGGGCTGCGAAGTAATCCCAGTCACGGGTACCAGCATCATGATGTAACCAGCCAATACCGCCACGGCCAGGTCTATGGCCGCCTGAATTAGACATTTTTTGTTCATTGGTTGCCCTACCTCCTATTCGAGGGCAACCGTATTTATAACGTCACGACCCTGGTCCCTACACAAGGGGTTTGCATGATTTTCCCACGGGAAAAGGGCACCCAGCACATACGCGCTGAGCCACGCGTAGCTGAGTGGCCCACGGTATCGCCGGTTGGGATTTGCCAAGTTCAGGTTTGCTAAAGCTAGGTTATATTAGCGGCGGGCAATCAGCCCATCACCGCCAAGCCACGCCAGTGGCAAGGCAAAACCCACAAGCTTTGGATTATATGCCATGAGCCTGCAAATGATTGATCGGAGAGTTTTTTATGAGCACAGCGGTAAAGCAGCACGAAAACGATGTAGTTAAACAAGTTGTAGATACGCTGAAAAAGTATCCAGAACTGGTACGGCAGATTCCTGAAGGTACGGTGTTGCACCGTATCCAAGGCTCTAAGCATGACGCCAATCCCATCAACTATAAGCCTGATTCAGATACGCGCTATGCAGATCCTGAACAGCAGGTTGGGGTGTACTACGTGGGTTTCAGCCAGGAAGTCGCGGTTGCTGAGTCTTTTCAGCCCGGCCAAGGGGTTGATGACCAACCTGTACGCTACTCGAAGCTGGCGCAGAGTTCTCTGCATCAGCTGAAAGCGGCCCGTATCCTGAATGTTGTGGACGTAGCCGGTCTCACAAACCGAGCTACACACCACAAGATTCGGGATATCGTTCAAGCAAAAGGGCAAGGTAAAGAAGGGTATGCGCTCACCCGGCAAATCAGCCAGGCGTGCATGCTGCAGGGTAAGGAAATTGATGGTCTCCTTTACCAATCTGCTGTCTACACGGTAACCGGCTCTATGGATGGATGTAATCTGGTTCTGTTCGCAGAACGCGATACCCAAGTTGAACCGATCGACTATAAGCCTGTGACAGAGGTCAAATTGTCGAACGGCGAAACGCCTGCAGAGTTTTTGGATAGTCTAGGGGTTGCCCTGGAGTGAAGTAAAACCGGGCCTCCCACCGGAGGCTCGGTTTACTGTCCTGGCTCAAACGCATTTATAAAGTCACGTTTGATAATTTCAACTGCGGCGTCGTTATCTAGAAGCTCATAACGCGGTACCACATTCTCGGGCTCGCCAGGACTTGAGTAATCCATTTTGCTGACCAGATGCTGAACCAAAAAATTCATGGCTTCTGTATCAACAGGATCAATATTTAGTTCACTTATCAGTTTTGCAATCACCGGTCTTGGCTTGTTATTTTTAAATTGGAACGAAGGGTAGTATTTACGGCGGTTGCTTGTGTTTGTATACGCCAACACGAAGCCAGCTTTAGCTCTTTGGCTCAGCGCCTGTTTAGTGATGCCAAGAATATTGTGGGCTTCTTGGGAAGAAAGCAATTCACAACGGCTATCAACTCGTTCGAACGCACGAGCCCGCATATTAGCTACTGCCGTTTGATTGCGTGCTTCGATACTTAGCTCCTTATCAGCGTCCACTTTGGATACTGTAGTAAAAGCTTTTTCATCAGGAAGAGTAACAGCCTTCAATACAATGGCTTCCGAAGCTAGCTCGAGTATTTTCTCAAAGCGTCTGCGCAGGTCGGCCTTGGCGGCTTCGATTTTGGCTGTGGACTGAGTTCTCTCGGGGGTTGCAACTGACATGGTTCCTCCTCACGGGCTAGCAATAACCCTGTGAGACCTAGGCTAGCGAAAGGTGACACGTATGTCAACTTGTCAACCTGTCCATTCGTCAAGAAAGCCGATTTCGTTTTCCGTATGAATGCTCAAAGAAAGCTAAAATATGGTGATAAAATAGGTTATCACCAATTTTAACCGCTAATCGGTTCTAGAATCAGCGGGCGCATTTGATGTTGAATTTGTGACTAGAGCCGAGACAGATGATCGCGAGGAATTCAATTATGAGACCGATATGCAGGAACTGACGAAAGCCCAGCCGAACGATCAGCGCAGGCTGACGGCGGTCGAATTTCAGGATTTGGCGCGGGTACCCGCTGCAGTCGAGTGGTTTGCCAACCTGGACAACCCTCGAACACGACGCGCCTACCAGAATGACCTGGAAGACTTCTGCGGTTTTGTCGGGTTGGCTTCGGCCGAGGAATTTCGCGTGGTGACCCGATCACATGTTCTGGCCTGGCGCGCCCAGCTCGAGCATCGCGGTCTGGCCGGAGCTACGATCCGGCGCAAGTTGGCGGCACTGGCCAGCCTGTTTGATCACCTCCTGGAGAGCAATGCAATCGCCGGCGGCAATCCCGTGCATGGGGTGAAACGACCGAAGATGGAAAGCAACGAAGGGAAGACGCCGGCATTGGGCGATCACCAGGCCAAAGCGCTGCTCGAAGCCCCGGATGAAACGACCCTTAAAGGGCTGCGCGACCGGGCGATATTGGCTGTGCTTCTTTATCACGGGCTGCGCCGCGAAGAAGCTGCGCTGCTGCAGGTGAGCGACATGCAGGATCGCCGCGGGATTCAGCATTTGAAAGTGCATGGCAAGGGCGGCAAAGTGCGCTACCTGCCGTTGCACCCCGTGGCGGCCGGACGCATTCACCAATACTTGGAAAGCTCAGGGCACCATTTGGCGGCCAGGAAGGTGCCGCTGTTCATCCCGCTACGAGGCAAGCTGACCGGTGCTGGCATCACGGCCAACGGCATCTACACCGTGGTAGCGGCCTACGCAAAGAAGGCAGGGATTGAGGTCGACGGCCTGGGCGTCCATGGACTCAGGGCAACCGCAGCCACCAATGCTCTGGAGCATGAAGCCGATATCGCCAAGGTCCAGGCATGGTTGGGTCATGCCAACATCAGCACGACCAAGATTTATGATCGGCGTGAAAACCGGCCTGAGGACTCACCGACGTACAAGGTGAAGTATTAATAGAGGGAATTCAGCCTGATCGACCTCTCACGCTCAAACCTCGATGAGGATATGGTGAGACCCACCCCATGAATGACGCCGGATCGTGCTCAACTGAAGTCCCGGCATAAATCGGTCACGGAGTTGACATGAAAACCCACGTCAAAAATGGACTGTTAGAAGGTTCCTGTCACTGTGGAAAAGTGCGCGTGTTCATCCCGCATCCACCAATTCATGCCATCAAATGTAATTGCTCTATTTGCCGGAGACTCGGGGCGCTTTGGGGGCGCTTTGGGCTCGCTATGAAGCTGGTGCAGTAAAGTTCGAGGGACACCCTCAAAACACCTCCTCTTACGTTTGGGGGCAAGAAACCCTGAGGACGATCCGATGTAGTAATTGTGGATGTGTCACCCACTGGGAAGCGATCCTGCCAGGGGCAGGCGCTGGTGTTGGTGTTGGTGTGAATATGAACAATTTCGACCAGCAATTGGTCGGGGCAACACCTGTGCGCCTTTTCGACGGTGCCGATAGCTGGGCATATCTTGACTAGCCCAGGCAAGGTGCATTGGCCGGACGCTTAACGTTTGGGTTCCTGATCTCTACCAGAGCATGCTTCGGCGTGACAGCTCTTTTACCGTCCTCCAATGCTTCAGCACCTACAAGTCAGGCAAAGAGCAATGCGAACAGCACACTATCGGGGCGCCTCATTGCCATTTAAATTCGTGCTCTTTGGATCGCGCTTGCGATGCATCATGTCGGATCGAGGCGCGATGAGCACCGGTTTGTCGTATACTCAACCTCCGCATTACCCCTTGAGCTACAGGAACACCAGCATGACTGTACTCCAAACGATTTACTGGCAGCCTACGCCGCCTTAGCGCTACGCCCCCTCGCAACACCTTGCATCCGCTAGCTTTGCTCGCGGGCGCGCACTGCTGTACGCCTGGTTTCCCACCTTAAGCACACAGCAAAATCCTCAGAACTTGAATTTGCATCCACCTGCCCGCCTTCCCTTTGGCGTGCGCGATGCTTTGCCCTGGATAATTTCTATGCTGCAAAAACTAAGACAAACATGGCTCTCCAACGTCCGTGGAGATGTGCTCGCGGGTATCGTCGTCGCCTTGGCGCTGATCCCTGAAGCCATCGCCTTTTCAATCATCGCAGGCCTTGATCCCAAGGTTGGCCTCTACGCTTCTTTTTGTATCTGTGCAGTCATCGCCTTTGTCGGCGGACGCCCTGGGATGATCTCGGCAGCCACTGGCGCGATGGCACTGCTCATGGTTACGCTGGTTAAGGATCATGGACTTCAATACCTGCTTGCAGCGACGTTGCTGTGTGGGGTGCTTCAGATCCTTGCTGGGTATCTCAAGCTAGGCTCACTAATGCGCTTTGTCTCGCGTTCCGTAGTGACCGGATTCGTGAACGCTCTGGCAATCCTGATCTTCATGGCGCAGCTGCCTGAACTCACCAATGTCACCTGGCACGTATATGCCATGACTGCAGCCGGCCTTGGGATCATCTACCTGTTCCCGTATGTACCGAAGATCGGCAAGCTGCTTCCATCTCCCCTGGTATGCATCCTTGCCCTGACCGTAATCGCCATTTATCTGGGACTGGACATCCGCACCGTGGGTGATATGGGACAGCTGCCTGACACTCTGCCCATCTTCCTGTGGCCCGACGTACCGCTGAATTTTGAAACCCTGCGCATCATCTTCCCGTACTCCGCCGCGCTCGCCGTCGTGGGTCTGCTCGAATCCATGATGACGGCGACAATCGTCGATGACCTGACCGATACCACGAGCAATAAAAACCGCGAGTGCAAGGGTCAGGGAATCGCGAATATCGCGTCTGGCTTGCTGGGTGGCATGGCAGGTTGCGCCATGATTGGTCAGTCGATCATAAACGTGAAGTCCGGCGGCCGTACCCGCCTCTCAACATTGTGTGCCGGTATCTTCCTACTGCTGATGGTGGTCTTCCTCGGCGAATGGCTAGCGAAGATACCCATGGCCGCACTGGTGGCAGTCATGATCATGGTGTCTATTGGCACCTTCAGTTGGGACTCACTGCGCAACCTGAAAGAGCATCCGCTGTCGACAAACCTAGTCATGATCGCCACCGTCGTGGTCGTCGTGGCCACGCACAATTTGGCGTATGGCGTGCTGGTGGGCGTGCTGCTGGCTTCCCTGTTCTTCGCAAACAAGGTTGGTCACTACCTCGACATCAAGAGCAGCCTGCAACAGGCGGAATTGCATCGAACCTACCGCGTCGTAGGCCAAGTGTTCTTCAGTTCTGCTGACAAGTTCACGGGTGTGTTTGACTTCAAGGAAGCAGTCAAGAAAGTCACCATCGACCTGACTCAAGCCCACTTCTGGGATATCACCGCGGTCGCTGCGCTGGACAAGGTCGTGATCAAGTTCCGTCGTGAAGGCGCTGACGTTGAAGTGTTGGGCCTCAACGAAGCCAGTGCGACCATCGTTGACCGCTTCGGGGTCCATGACAAACCCGGTGCCATCGACAAACTCATGAGCCACTAAGGAGATCGACAATGACCTACGTAATGGCCTGCATTGATAACTCACCCTCGACACTAGCAGTTTGTGACTACGCAGCATGGGCGTCGCTGCGACTCAGCGCTCCACTGACCCTGCTTCATGTGCTGGACGAAGATAGATATCCTGTTTCTGCTGATCTGAGCGGCAACATTGGTCTTGGTAGCCGAGAACATTTGTTGAAAGATCTGGCTGCACTGGATGCGCAGCGCGCAAAGCTGGCTCTTGAGCATGGGCAGCATATGCTTGAAACGGCTCGCGACCGCACGGTCCTTTCGGGTGCGGCTTTGCCTGATCTGAAACAGCGTCATGGTGATCTTGTCGATACTTTGACTGATCTCAACGAAGACATCCGCTTGTTAGTCATCGGAAGGGCCGGTGGGAGAAGCGCGCGGGATCCGCATGCGCTTGGAGGTCAAGTTGAGTCGGTTATCCGCGCGTTCCACCAGCCCATCTTGATTGCGAACAACGGCTTCAAGAAACCGGAAAAGATCATGCTCGCGTTCGACGGCAGTGCCACATCGCACAACACAGTAAAGGCCCTCGCCTCGAGCCCGATTTTTACGGGCCTTTCACTTCACGTAGTCATGGTCGGCAAAGACTCAGCAGACAATCAATCTAAATTGGCCAAGGCACGTAGCACGCTTGCCGCATCTGGATTGGAGGTTAATGCCGAGCTGATTGAAGGCGATGTCGAGACAGTTCTGCAGGCGTATCAAACCGAGCAAGACATCGATCTCCTTGTCATGGGCGCTTATGGGCACTCTCGCATCAGGAATCTTCTAGTAGGCAGCACCACCACCACGATGTTGCAGACTACAGCCCTACCGGTGCTGTTGCTCCGCTGAGCAGTTGTCGGTGGCCATCGCTCCCATCTTTGAGGGTTGCGGTGGCCAGTTTTGGTAAGGATTAACTGATCGACCTGTAGCGAGACCACATGCAACTCATCACTGAAATTGTTCACCCACAGCTCGTGTCCACCCAGGGCCGAGTATTTCGTCGTCATGCTGCGCGGGGCATCGTTTTGCGAGGTGACCAGATCCTGTTGCTGTTTACCGAACGCTACAACGACTTCAGTTTTCCCGGGGGCGGCCTAAATGCTGACGAGGAAATCGTCGCGGGTCTGAAGCGTGAGCTAGAAGAAGAAACGGGAGCTCGTGAAATACAGGTTCTACGGCACTACGGCTACATTGAGGAGTACAGGCCCCACCTGAAGCCTGGCTATGACCTGATGCACATGACCTCGCACTTTTATCTATGCGAGATAGGCCCTATCTTGGAGCCGGTAAGAATGGATAGTCACGAAATCGCTAATGGTATGCGCCCTGTCTGGATCAATCTGGCTGCCGCTATCAGCCACAACGAAGCCGTCATGCAACGACAAGAATCTTCGATGGGCCAATCTATTCAGCGCGAGACCTTCATGCTTAGGAAAATAGCCTCGGAAATGTCGCAGTGAGCTTGGGTTTCCACACCGTAGGAAGTCAGGGACCGCGACCCGCTTGGCACCTCTGACGCCGTCGATATCTACGACGCATCAATTATCGATCGCTACTTACCAGTGCAAGAAATACGTTATCACCACTTTTAGACAGGATGCTCTTATGGCCCCGAAACAACCTCGACGCACCCCACGCATCGCTACCGGGTTCGACCAAAGCTATCGCTGCAAAAATGAAGACTGCGAAAATCACGTCCTGGACGTGCTGGACGCCGAAACGCAATTGGATGAGCGCACTTGGACATGCGAAGAATGCGGTGAGCCGGTGCTGATCGAAATGACCGATGGCGGCGGACGGACGGTGTACGTGTACCGCTGTGAAGCTAAGGACGTGGTTAAGGGCAACATGCTCTACCTGGATCACGATATCAGCCACGCCTACCGCGTGCTGGAGTCGAAAAAAGGCGAAGGCAAAACCAATGGCAGTAAATGGCGATTGGCGTTAGAAAAATACACTGCCCTCTATTTTGCGCCTGATCAGTACGTCAACCGCATATAGCCATGAAAAACCTCATCGAACTGCCAGTCGATACGGCCAGTCGGCTTAAAGTCACCCATGAGCGCCGACTGACCGCCGCCGAATTCCAGCAACTCGCCAGCGTGCCGGCAGCGGTGGAATGGTTCGCCAATATCGATAACCCACGCACACGTCGCGCCTATCAAATTGACCTGGCCGACTTCTGCAGTTTCGTTGGCCTCAACGGCGCCGAGGAATTCCGTGTCGTCACCCGGGCGCACGTGCTGGCCTGGCGCGCCCAATTGGAAACCCGGGGCCTGGCCGGAGCCACCATCCGCCGCAAACTGGCGGCGTTGGCCAGCCTGTTCGATCATCTGCTGGAGCTCAACGCCGTCGCTGGCGGCAACCCGGTGCACGGTGTGAAGCGACCCAGGATCGAAACCAACGAAGGTAAGACTCCGGCTCTCGGTGATCACCAGGCCAAGGCGCTGCTCGATGCGCCGGATCCGAACACTCTAAAAGGCCAACGCGATCGGGCCATTCTCGCTGTGCTGCTGTATCACGGACTGCGTCGCGAGGAGGCCGCTCAGTTGATGATCAGCGATATTAAAGATCGCCGGGGCATTAAGCACCTGCAGATCCATGGCAAGGGGGGAAAGCTGCGGTATCTTCCATTGCACCCTATTGCCGCCGAGCGTATCTACGCATACCTGGAACGCTCGGGGCATTACCAGCAGAAGCCTAATGCACCGCTATTCGTGCCGCTGCGTGGTCGCCAGACCGGCGCAGGCATAACCGCCAACGGCATCTACGCAATGGTCGGAAGCTATGCCAAGGCGGCAGGAATCAATGTCGCTGGGTTGGGGGTGCATGGCCTGCGTGCCACGGCGGCGACCAATGCTCTGGAGCACGAAGCCGATATTGCTAAGGTTCAGGCCTGGCTTGGACATGCCAATATAAGCACGACCCGGATCTATGATCGCCGTCAGCTGCGACCGGAGGACTCACCAACCTTCAAAGTCCGCTACTGAGATCAAACCAGCATCAATCCAAGACAGATTTTCTGAAAATTTCAGGGAATGGTTAGCGAATCTCAGGCCCCTCTTCCCACACCCTACACCCTACAGCACGGTGAGCACATACAGCACGACAGAGCACTTGAGCACGTAGAGCACCGCAAAAATAAATAAATCTCTTATTTTTCATATATATATAAGCTTTTCGTGCGTGATATCACGCATCTCATGAGTACCTTCAATCATTTAGTCGTGCGTTTAACTAATCCCTATCGTATATTAAGGTACCTTTGAAAGCAGGGTATTGCGTCAAACTATGGTTTGCTCTTGTCTCGCGATACCTGCAAACTTGGCTCAACAGAAACGGATTAGGGGATAAGGCATGGCCAACGGCAAACAATCAGCGAAGCGCCGCTTGACGATGTCGGAACGCGCTCAACAATTGATGCTGGTGCACTTTCCAACCATTGCCGACGCTTGGAAATGGACACGCAAAACCAACGATGGGTTTTGCACTATCCCCCGTACCCTCCCAATTGCAATGCAGGTTGTCGACGCTCAATCAAAAGGACAGCCAGCCGGACATGTGCTTTTTTGCCTATGGGCCCGATCACCAGATCATCCGGTCATCACTATCGAAAACCCCAGCACTTTTGCGGCTGAAGCGGGCTTTATTGGTGAGCGCGCTGTGGACACATGGCGCCGACGGATGAGGAAACTTCGTGAGCTGCAGTTTATTGCTACCAAGCCAGGGGCTTCAGGTGAGTTTCATTACGTGATGCTCACAAACCCTAACGCTGCAGTTGAATGGATGCGTACTCACAATTTGATTCAGGATGGTCTCTACAGCCGTTTCATTGAGCGACTTCCCGAGATCGGGGCCTATGGAGATCTTGAGGCGATCCGCATTCATTGGGCTGCAGAACACGCTGCGGCTGAAGCAGCAAAACAGGCTTCAAGCAACTCAATACCTGCACCACCGCCACCGCCACCGCTACCACCACTGCAGGCAGTACCAGCAGTACCAGCAGTACCAGCAGCCAAACCTCAGAGGATCAAAAGGACGAAAGCAAAATGAATAGAAGAGTAAAGGGCATCGAGTGCCAATCCACCCACCTCGGTGCCCTCAAAAACAAAGCCCTGGACCAACTGAGGGTCGAGTCTTGACTGGTCAGGGCTGTGGTGGTGCAACGTTTAGCTGACAACCGATACGACCTAGAGGAGGCCGAAAATGCAATTACTGAGGAGAAGAGCCATGGGCATCGAGTGCCAATCCACCCACCTCGGTGCCCTCAAAAACAAAGCCCTGGACCAACTGAGGGTCGAGTCTTGACTGGTCAGGGCTGTGGTGGTGCAACGTTTAGCTGACAACCGATACGACCTA
>NZ_JAEKCN010000033.1:0-29422 GCF_016405455.1 Pseudomonas sp. MF7453
TGAAACGATGCATCGCCGATGGTAGTGTGGGGTTTCCCCATGTGAGAGTAGGTCATCGTCAAGATTAAATTCCGAAACCCCTGTTTGCTAACGCAAACAGGGGTTTTGTTTTGGGCGGTCGAAAAGCTGGCAACCTCTGGCACTCTCGCCTAAATCGGCGTGCCGCTGGGGAAATCAATGCAAAGTGTTTCTGCATTTTTTTGGTATGGTGCAGCACATTTTCATAAGGACTGATCGTTACCCGCAGGAGGCGGCGTCGCCATTTTCCAACGAGATGCTGTAGAAATGCCTGAACCGATACCTATCAAAGATCATGAAAAAGAAAACCGCCTGGTCAACAAGCGCTTGCTGGCCTGTGCGCTATTAGTGGTAGGCATCACCTGTGCCCTGGTGGGGCGTATGTATTTTCTGCAAGTGGTGCAGTACGACTACCACTCCACTATCTCGGAAAACAACCGGGTCCATGTATTGCCTATCACGCCGACTCGCGGCTTGATCTATGACCGTAACGGCGTGGTCCTGGCTGATAACCGTCCGAGCTACAACCTGACTATTACTCGTGAACGCACCACCGATCTCAAGGGTGAGCTGGACGCAATCGTCAGTCTGCTGCATTTGCCTGCCGAAGACCGTGCCATGTTCGATAAGGCACTCAAGCAGGCTCGTCACCCGTTTGTTCCGGTCACGTTGTTCTACGAGCTGAACGAAGAACAGATCGCCGTTTTGGCCGTCAACGAGTTCCGTTTACCAGGGGTGGACGTCGAGCCGCAATTTGTACGCCACTATCCGCTGGGTGCGCACTTTGCCCACTCCATTGGCTACGTCGGCCGCATCAATGAAAAAGAATCCAAGACCCTTGATTCCGTGGAGTACCGCGGTACCCAATCCATCGGCAAAACCGGGATTGAGCGTTTTTACGAGGCCGAGCTGCACGGCCATGTCGGTTATGAGGAGGTTGAGACCAATGCCCAGGGCCGCGTATTGCGCGTGCTCAAGCACACCGATCCGATCCCCGGCAAAAATATCGTCCTGAGCCTCGACGTCAAGCTCCAGGAAGCCGCCGAAGAGGCCCTGGGCGACCGGCGCGGTTCGGTCGTGGCTCTGGACCCGCAAACCGGCGAAGTGCTGGCCATGGTCAGCAAACCGAGTTTCGATCCGAACCTGTTCGTCACCGGTATCAGCTTCAAGGAATACGCCGCGCTGCACGATTCGATTGATCGGCCGCTGTTCAACCGCGTGCTACGTGGGCTCTATGCGCCTGGCTCAACCATCAAGCCGGAAGTGGCCATCGCCGGTCTCGACAGTGGCGTTGTGACCCCCCAAACCCGTGTGTTCGACCCTGGCTATTACCAGCTGCCGGACTTTGACCACAAATACCGCAACTGGAACCACAGTGGCGACGGTTGGGTGGACATGGACGCCGCCATCATGCGTTCCAACGACACGTACTTCTACGACCTGGCCCACAAGCTGGGCATCGATCGCCTGCATGACTACCTCGCCGAGTTCGGCCTCGGTCAGAAAGTATCCCTGGACATGTTCGAAGAGTCCGCGGGGCTCATGCCCTCTCAGGCCTGGAAGCGTGCGACCCGTCGCCAACCCTGGTTCCCAGGCGAAACCGTGATCCTCGGCATCGGCCAGGGCTATATGCAAGTGACGCCGCTGCAACTGGCCCAAGCCACCGCATTGATCGCCAACAAAGGCATATGGAACCGTCCGCACCTGGCCAAGACCATCAATGGCGTGCCTCCCGTGGACGAGAACCCCATGCCTAACGTGGTGCTAAAAGATCCGCGTGACTGGGAGCAGGTCAACCACGGTATGCAACTGGTGATGCACGACCCACGCGGTATCGCCCGGGCGGCAGCGCAAGGTGCCCAATACCGCATCGCCGGCAAGAGTGGTACCGCCCAGGTGGTGGCGATCAAGCAGGGTGAGCGCTACAACCGTAACAAGACGTTGGAGCGTCATCGCGATAACGCCTTGTTCGTCGGTTTTGCGCCGGCCGAACATCCGAAGATCGTGATTTCCGTCATGATCGAAAACGGTGAGGCCGGTGGTCGTGTGGCCGGGCCGGTTGTGCGGCAGATCATGGATGCCTGGTTACTTGACCAGGAAGGTCATCTCAAGCCGCAGTATGCGACACCTGCCAAAGCGCCAGGTGACCCACGCGTCTGACTCAGACCTGCCACTCGACCCAGCGCTCTACGCCGTCATAGGCCAGCCACGGCACCTCATGGGCCATCCAGATATGCGAGGTGGGCCTGACGCCGGGATCATCGTCCAGCGTCGCCACCCGCACGATCACGTGGGGCTGATGCCCCCGTTCGGCAATCAGATGTGAGCCGCAGCGCGAGCAGAAGCGTCGGAGTTTCCCCGGCGAGGATTCAAAGGATGCCAAAAGCTCTTCACCGTGCGTCCAGCGAAAATGCTCGCGCATCACCCCGGCAGTGGCAACAAACGCAGCTGCGTGTGCCTTGCGACAGCTGTCGCAATGGCAGTGGCTGATGGGCATGTCCAGGCTGTCCACCTGATAGCGCACGGCTTTGCACAAGCAACTTCCATTCAATGGGTCAGTCATAACCTATGGCCAGGTCAAGGAGGGGGTCATCATCATCGCGCACAACGCAAGGTTGCGCATTGGTCGATGTCGCCTACTGTTCAAAGAAGGAGGTGACTCATGCACGTATTAGATCGAATCGAACGCAAAGTCCTGCTCAATGCATCGCGTAAACAGGTTTGGGAGGCTCTCACGGATGCCGAGCAATTTGGCAGCTGGTTCGGTATCGCGCTCAAGGGCAAAACCTTTGTAGCCGGGCAAACTATCGAAGCGCCAATTACTTACCCAGGCTACGAACATGTAGTCTGGAAGGCCAGGATCGAACGCGTCCTGCCGCAAACGCTGTTCTCTTTCTGGTGGCATCCCTTCGCGGTAGAGGAAGGCGTCGACTACGACAACGAAACACCGACCCTGGTGGAGTTCACCATCGAGGATCGCGCCCCAGGTATCCTGCTGCGGGTTGTCGAATCCGGTTTCGACCAGGTTCCCGAGGCGCGGCGCCAGAAGGCGTTCAAGATGAACTCCCGTGGTTGGGATGAGCAGATGGGCAATATCGAAACCTATCTGAGCGAAACCCGACCAGTATGATGGTGGGCAAGGGGGGAGATCAGCCCCCCAACGTAATCACGTTCTAGAAATCAATCGACGCCGACAACTTCGCCACTCGCGGATCCCTCTGGCTCAGGAACCCGCCCTGGGCCGACTCCCAGTATTTCTGGTTGGCGACGTTCTCTACCGTGGCACCCAATGTCACCTCGCGCTTGTCCACGGCGAAGGTGTAGCGCGCACCCAAGTCGAAGCGGTTCCAGGCCGGCAGACTCAGGTTGTTGGCCGCGTCGGCGTACTGCCCGCCGGTGCGCAGCATACGCCCGCTGAGGCTTACGCCTTGCAGGCCGGGCACATCCCAATCCACCCCGGCGTTGAGCTGGAATGACGGTACGCCAATGGCACGGTTGCCGTCGTTGGCGCCGTTGAGGGTGCCCTTGAGTTCGGTTTTCATCAGGGTCACCCCGCCCAGCAAGCGCAGGCCGCTGAGCGGTTCGCCGAATACGTTGAGCTCGACGCCCTTGTTGATCTGTTGGCCTTCCCGTACGTAGCGGGCGGTGGTGGCGTCGATGGCCTCGGCATAGCCCGCACCAGGCTGCTCGATACGGTAAACACCCAAGGTCGCGCCGTAGGTGCCCATGTCCACTTTGACACCGGCTTCGATTTGCTTGGACCGGGCAGGCGCATAAGCTTGCCCGCCACCGATGACCGTCAGGTTGCCTGATTTGAGCGGCGACGTCGGGCCCTGAGCCAGGCCTTCAATGCGGTTGGCATACAGAGATACGTGCTCCCACGGTTTGAACACAATGCCGTAGACCGGTGTGGTGATCGATTCGTCATAGTTGGCGGTGCGGGTACCGCTCATGTAGTTGTAACTCTGCACCACCATCTGCTGGCGACGTGCACCAACGGTCACCAACAGACGGTCATCGAAGAACCCCAAGGTGTCGGATACCGCGACGCTGCGCACGAATGTCTTGTCGGTGATAGTAGGATTGCTGAAGTCGGTGCCTGGGGTATTGCGTGGGCTGTTGAGGGCCGGCGGCGCGCCGGTCACGGGGTGATAGATATTGGTCGGGGTCTTAGCGCTGGCGAAGACATAGGCGTTGCGCGCCTCGGTCCAGATGCCTGCCAGGCCGGAGTTGAGCCGATGGCTCACCGGGCCGGTCTGGAAATTGCCATTGAGGCCACCCATGGCGCTGGTATTGTTTTCTTCATGGGCGATAGTTGAGCCGCTGGCGCTGGCATTGCCCAGATTATCGCTCAAGGTCACCGACGAGTAGCGTCCCATTTCACGGCTGTGTTTGGCACCGGCTGCCGCGTAGGCGGTCCAGTTTTCATTCAGGTCATATTCGGCGCGCAGCATCCCCAACGTGTCTTCAAGGTTGGTACTGCTCCAGCTTGGCGCGTAGTTGGTGCCTGTCGACGGCGCATCCGGTACCTGGGTGATGGTGCCAAGGAACACCGAGTTACGCCCACCGTTGATACGCTGCTTCTGATACACAAAATCACCGGACAGCCGCAACGCATCGCCGCGGTAATCAAGGCCGACGGCAAACAGCTTCGAACGCTGGTTTTCATCATCAATCCCGGTATCGCCTTCGCGCTGGGACAGGTTGACCCGTGCGCCAAACCGGTTGTCTTCGCCGAAGCGCTGGCCAATATCCAGGTGCTCGCCAATCCGGCCATCACTGCTGATGTCGGTGCTGAAACGACGCAGCGGCACATCATCGGCGCGCTTGGGTTGCAGGTTCACACCGCCACCAATACCCGAACCGGTGGGAGTGATTCCATTGATGAAAGCATTGGGACCCTTGAACACTTCCACTCGCTCCAGGGCATCGGTGGAGATGATCTGGCGAGGCAGGACGCCGTACAAACCGTTATAGGAAATGTCGTCGCCATTCAGCGGCAAGCCACGGATCGCGCTCCGCGTGCGCGTTAACCTGCCGCGTTTGTACGGATGCCGAGTAGAATCACGCCCTGAAAGCGATTCCTGAGGTGCGGTACGGTGGATTTACAGCAGGGTTTTGTCCTGACCCGGCATTGGCGCGATACCCCGGCGGGCACGGAGGTCAGTTTCTGGCTGGCCACCGACCATGGGCCTCGGTGTATTCGCCTACCCGTGCAAACTTCGGTGATGTTCATTCCCGAGGTCCATCGAAAGCCGCTTGATTGGCTGCTCAAGGGCGAGCGCGATCTGGAGTTGCGTGCGCTGCAACTGTGCGACTTCCACCATCGCCCGGTCCTGGGCCTCTACGCCCGCCAGCACCGCCAGTTGATGGACATCGAAAAGCGCCTGCGCAGCGCCGGGGTGGATGTCTACGAAGGCGACGTACGACCGCCCGAGCGCTACATGATGGAACGCTTTATCACCGCCCCGGTGTGGTTCGGCGGCACGGCGGATGCCGGCGGCGCTTTGCTTGACGCGCAGATGAAGCCCGCGCCCGACTACCGCCCGCGATTGAAATTGGTGTCGCTGGACATCGAGACCACCGCCCAGGGTGATCTGTATTCCATCGCTCTCGAAGGCTGCGGCGAGCGCCAGGTGTACATGCTCGGCCCGCCAAATAAAACCGACGCCGTGGACTTCAAGCTCGACTATTGCGACACCCGCGCACAATTGCTCGAACGCCTCAACCAATGGCTGGCCACCTTTGATCCCGACGCGATCATCGGCTGGAATGTGGTGCAGTTCGACCTGCGCGTCCTGCATGAACACGCCCAGCGCCTGAACGTGCCGCTGTTGCTGGGGCGTGGCGGTGAAGCCATGACCTGGCGCGAGCACGGCAGCCGCAATCATTACTTCGCAGCGGCGGCGGGGCGCTTGATCATTGATGGGATCGAAGCGCTGCGCTCAGCGACCTGGAGCTTTGAATCCTTCAGCCTGGAAAACGTCGCGCAAACCCTGCTCGGCGAAGGCAAGGACATCTCCACCCCATACCAGCGCATGGATGAGATTAACCGCATGTTCGCCGAGGACAAGCCCGCCCTGGCGCGCTACAACCTCAAGGACTGCGAACTGGTCACGCGGATTTTCGAAAAGACCGAGCTACTCAAATTCCTGCTCGAACGCGCCAGCGTCACCGGTTTGCCGGCCGACCGTAACGGCGGCTCGGTGGCCGCCTTCACCCACCTGTACATGCCGTTGATGCACCGCCAGGGTTTCGTCGCGCCGAACCTGGGCGACAAACCGCCCCAGGCCAGCCCTGGCGGGTTTGTCATGGACTCCCGCCCGGGCCTCTACGAATCGGTGCTGGTGCTGGACTACAAAAGCCTTTACCCGTCGATCATCCGCAGTTTCCTGATCGACCCGGTGGGCTTGATCGAAGGCCTCAAGCATCCCGACGACAGCGACTCGGTAGAGGGCTTTCGCGGCGCGCGTTTCTCCCGCACCCGGCACTGCCTGCCGTCCATCGTCACGCGCGTATCCGAAGGCCGTGAAGAGGCCAAGCGCGAGCACAATGCGCCGCTGTCCCAAGCCCTGAAAATCATCATGAATGCCTTCTACGGCGTGCTCGGCTCCAGTGGCTGCCGGTTCTTCGATACGCGGTTGGCATCGTCAATCACCCTGCGTGGGCACCAGATCATGCGCCAGACCCGCGAGCTGGTGGAGGCCCAGGGCTACGAAGTGATCTACGGCGACACCGACTCCACCTTCGTCTGGCTCGGCAGCGCCCATTCCCCGCAGGACGCCAATCGTATCGGCCTGGCGCTGGTGCAGCACGTCAACGACTGGTGGCGCACGCACCTGAGCACTGAATACGGCCTGCAAAGTGCACTGGAGCTGCAATACGAAACCCACTTCAGCCGCTTCCTGATGCCGACCATCCGTGGCGCGGAGGAGGGCAGCAAGAAGCGCTACGCCGGTTTGGTCGTACGCGACGATGGCAGCGAAGAGATGATCTACAAGGGCCTGGAAACCGTGCGCAGCGACTGGTCGCCCCTGGCCCGGCAATTTCAGCAGGAACTCTACCAGCGCATCTTCCATCGTCAGCCCCATCAGGACTACATACGCGATTACGTGCGCCGTACCCTGAGCGGCGAATTCGACGAGTTGCTGATCTACCGCAAGCGCCTGCGCCGGCCCTTGCACGACTACGAACGCAACGTGCCGCCCCATGTACGCGCGGCACGCCTGGCGGACGAATACAACGACCGCCTGGGGCGCCCGCGCCAGTACCAGCGCGGTGGCTGGATCAGCTATGTGATCAGCGTCAATGGCCCCGAACCCCTGGAAGTGCGGCAAGCGCCCATCGACTACGACCACTACGTGACTCGCCAACTGCAGCCCGTTGCAGACGCCATACTGCCATTCGTCAATGATGATTTCGGCACCCTGGTGGGCGGGCAGATGGGGCTATTCTAGGTTCTGGACCACTGTCCCTATCGCCCATCGCTCAGGAGGAAACGCCCATGTACACACTTTATGGCACCGACGAATCCGGTTCCTGCATGATCGAAATCGCGCTGCAGCGCTGCGCAGTGCCATGGCATCGCGTGGACGCCAGTTCCTGGCAGGACGGCGAGGGCAGCGACGCCCTTGCACGTATCAATCCACTCAAGCAGATCCCCACCCTGGTCACCCCCAATGGCCAGGTACTGACCGAAAGCGCCGCGATCCTGATCCACCTGGGCCTGGAGTATCCCAAGGCCCAGTTACTGGCCGGCGATCGTGCGCAGATCCTGCGCGGCTTGTTGTACATCGCCGCCAATTGCTATTCGGCGATCGGCATCATCGACTACCCGCAACGCTGGTTGGGGAATGCCGATGAAGCGCAGCAAGCGCAACTGGTCAGCGGCACACGGCGCTACCTGCACCAGGCTTGGGTCGTGTTTGCCGATCAGTTTGCCGGCCAGCTGTTTACCCCGAGCAACGCGCCGAATGCACTGGGCATCATGGCGGCGGCAGTGTCGCGTTGGGATGAGGCGCGCGAGGTGCTCGGCAACCTGGCGCCGGGCTTTGCGCAGAGCCTGGAGCAGGTAGACGCTGACCCTGTCGTGGCCCCCGTATTTGCCCGGCATTGGCCGCAGTGGAAGGTCTCGTAACCGGAAGAAACAATGGCCAGGCGACTGTCCAAGCCCTTGCGTAGCGGGCGTCCTGACCTACTCTTCTCAAAGTGATGTAGGAATCATCCTTGAATTTGACTGTCGCAGACATGAAACTCAAGAACCCTGCATGGAATTCAAAGGAGGTGCGCATGCTCATCCGGTCGCTGACCCTGGCTACCTTGATGGCTTTTACGGGGCCGTTGTTGGCCGCTGATGATATCAACCCGCTCAAGCAAGACCTGGGCAAGGCCCGGCCGCTGGTCGTGGTGGAGCTGGACTCCGGCAACGACACCTTGGCGACCGTCAAGAAGCAGTTGGACGAGCCGGCCACCAAACAGTCCTTTGAAGAACGCAGCATGGTGTTCTACACCGTGAAGTTCGGCAGCATCGGCGCCGAAGGGGAGAAGTTCGCCAAGGACCCCAAGGACAACAAGAAGCTCACGCCACCGGAAACCAACGCGCTGATCCGTGCCCTCAAACTTGGAGCGGGCAGCGGCACCAAGGTGATTCTGATCGGCAAGGATGGCGATAAAAAACTGGAGAAAACCGTACCGCCGGATACCCTCGATCTGAAGGAGTTTTTCAGCGCCATTGACCAGATGCCGATGGCCGAGAAAGAAGCGGCGGCGCCGGTTGCGCCAGAACCTGTACCTGCTCCGGGCAAGAACGCTCCCAAAGCGGGTAAGGCAGCCAAACCGGCGGCGCCGCAAACGCTGGATGACTGAGTCTGTGCAGGAGCTGGCTTACCAGCTCCTGCGCAGGCCGTTGCGGCGCGGGCTCCAGTTCACTGTTTCCACGGTTTGAACCATCCAGCCAACCCTCCCAATACCAGGGCCGCCGTCACGGTACTCAAGCCCAGTTGCCAGCCGTCGTTTTGCAATGGGTGCAAGATAACGGCTGCAAAGCCCAGTGATACCGCACTCAGCCCCCATTGCAGCGGCCAGCCCAGTTGGCCAAGCAATTGCTGGCGTTGCATCAGCAGCAGGTTGGTGACGATAACCCCGCCCAGCGCCGCCAGGGCGATACCGGGCAAACCCAAAAAGTACGGCAGCAGCACCAGCAGCAAAGCGTTGACCCCGCTGCCCAGCAGTTCGCAGCGCAAGGGCAGGCGCGTGTCGCCGCTGGCATAGGCGTAGCGGGCGAGCATGGCGTTCCAGGCGCCGAACACCAAGGGCGTTGCGAACCAGGCCAGCAGCGCGGGCAATGGGCCGTCGGCGCTTTGGGTGGGCATCAGCAGATGAATCAGTACCGGGCTGGCGCCGATCAGGCCGAGGGCGGCGGGCAGGCTGAGCAGGGTCGCCGCATCCAGGCCCCGACGCAGCAGGGCCAGGCGTTGCTGGCCTTGTTCGCCGCTCATCATGCCCAGCAGGACCTGGTTAAGGCTCATCAGCGCGATCAATGGCAGGTTGATCAACTTGCGGGCGAGGTTGACCCAAGTGACGGCGCCTTCCCCCAGATAACTGGCGATCAAACGTTCGAGCAGCGCCAGACCCTGGCTGGCGACATTGCTGGCCAACAACGGCCCGATGCGCCCCAGCAGTTCGCGGCCCGCCAGCTTGTCGCCAGTGACTTGCCATGGCCGCCAGCCGAACGACCACACCGGCGCCAGCAGCGGCAGGCACATCAAGACACTGCCGGCAAAAAAGCTCATGGCCAGCTCGCCGCTGTCGCTTGCGCTGCCACGGATGAAAAGGTACAGCACCGGCGGCAGGTTAAAAAGCAAAGAGCCCAGCCCTGGCAGCACAAAACGTTGACGTGCCTGCAAGGGAATACTGAACAACCCATGCATCACCAGGCCCGGCGCGCAGGCCGCCAGCCAGCGCAAGTTGGCCGCGGCTTCGGCATGGGCCGCAGCGTCCAGGCCAGGGCCGATCAGGCGCACCCACAGCGGCGCGCCCAGTGCCAGGATGGCAAACAGGGCCAGGCCCACCCCCAGCAGGCGTGGGGACAAGCTGGCCAGCCAGGCTTGCTGGCGTTGTGGGTCGCGTTGTTGATACAGGGGCAGGGCCGCCGCCGCGAGCAACCCGGCGGCCAGGGTCATGCGCAACGCTTCGGGCAGAAACACCGCCACCAGAAACCCGTCGCTGCGACTGCCCGCGCCCCAGGCCGCTACCAACAACCATTCGCGGGCAAAACCGGCGACCAGCCCGGCAAGCGTCGCTACGGTCAGCCACAGTGTGCTGCCGAACATCAGTGGAACAGGGTGAACAAGCCTTTGCCACCCACCTTATAGTTCAGATCATGGCAACGCTCGCCCATGATTTTGGCCCCGGAACCGCCAATGATTTTGTAGGGGGCTACTGCCTTGGCCACCACGGTATTGGCGCTGATCACCGAACCATGGCCCAGGTGCGTGCCGTAGCCGATCAACGCTCGGCTGCCGATCCACACGTAGTCGTCGATGTAGATTGGCCCGGAAATCGACCAGAACTCCGGCGCCTGCAAATCATGACTGCCGGCAATGATCAGCACATGGGAGGCAATCGCCACGTGGTTGCCGATCACCAGCCCGGCGCGGGCATCCACCTGGCAATGCCAGCCGATCACCGTATCGTCACCGACTCTCAAATTGTGGATGCCCAACACTTCGGTGTTGCGCCACAAGCTGGAGCCTTTACCGATCTTCGCGCCGCCCAGGCGCAGCCAGGCGATGCGCACATGGTGGCTGGGGATCTTGTTGATCAGAATGTTGTAGGCCATGTCCCAGGCGTTGCGCCAGCGATCCTTGATCGTTGCCCAGTTTTTGCCGTAGCGCGGCAACAGTTGGCCCGGCAGGTCCTGTTTCATACGACGGAACAAAAGGCGGGCCACCGGCTGCTCAAGGACAGGTTCCAGGTCAATGGAATTTATCCAGAAACGCTTGTTGTCTCCTTCGCCCTCTTCAAACACCACGTCGTTGGCCAGGCACCAGTCCAGCGCCGCTTCCAGGTCCGGCAGGCTCACGCCTATTTCAGCGGCCAGTGTGGGGAGGCGGTCGCGCAAATCGGTGGAGTGAATCATCCGGTGCTTCATGGTTGGTTATCCTTTGGCGCAATAGCAGCAAGAGGGGCGGTAATGGAAGGGCGCAGACGCACCTGTTGCAGGCTCATGCCCATCAACAGCCAGAACAGCGCGATCAGTACAAAGGTGAAGCTGAAATAGTGGTCGAAGATCCCGGTCAGCAGCGCCGCCATCACGCCGCAGATGCACCCCAGCCACAGGGCGTTGTCGGCGGTGACCTTGCGCACCTGGCCCAGGGGCCGCACTTCGCGCCACCACAACAGGGTGACGGTGATAAACAGCAGCATCCCCGGAATGCCGACCTTGTAGATGAAGTTCAGCCACAAGTTGGAGATGCCCAACAGGTTGGTGCCGGGCACCGGCGGGTCGATCTTGAAGCCGATCCCCAGGGGGTACGTCGACATCGCTTCGGGGAATCTTGCGTACTCATCGAAGCGGATTTCGGTACTGGCGTTGGTGGACGAGAAGATGGTCAGCAAGCGCTCCTGCAACGGTGGATAGAACATCACCAGCGCAACCCCAAATGCCACGCCGATCCCGATGATGCGCCCGCTGTTGGGCACGCGCTTGTAGGTCAGCCAGATCAGCACCAGCGCCAGGGCCACGATGGCGCCACGGGAAATACTCAGCAGCAGGCCGGCACAACCCAGCACCGCCACCGCCAGGCCCAGCGCCCGCCGCCAGCCGCTGCGGGTCCAGCCGTAGAACAGCGCCAGGGGGATAAACAGCACCAGCACGCCACCGGTCAGGTTGGGGTGTACCCAGGGCGAGGCCATACGCGTGTAGTTGGCGGAGAAAATATCCTTCACCGCTTCGGGGTGGGCGTACTTAAGGTCGGTAAGCACCTGGATCATCGACATCGCATTGCGCGTCTTCAGGAACATGAAGATCGACAGCAGCAGCATTGCCAGGTTGCCCAGCAGCAGGGCGACCACCACCTTGTCGCGGTCGGCGTCGGTGCGCAGCAGCAACGGCACGATAAACAGCAACGACAGGTTCATCAGCCAGCGTACCCAGTTCACCGGCCCGTTGCCTTCGGCATGGATGATGACCATGCCCCAGATAAACGGAATAGCGCTGAACAGCATCAGCCACATCAGCGCGCGCTCGGTCGGACGCCACAGGATCAAGCCGCGGGTCTTGCCGATAAACGACTGCCAGAACACCCCGACCCAGGTCAGGCCCAACACCGCTTCGCTGATGGTGGTGCGGATCCCCAGCTCCAGCGTGGTGTAGGGAATGCTGGTGGCCAACACCGCGAAAATCAGCAAGCCCCACAGGGGAAAGCGGATCAGGGTCAAGGCCACAGCTGCGCCGGCCACGACCAGCAAGGCTTTGATCGGCGACAGGGCCAGCAGCAAAATGCCGAAGACCAGACCCAGGAGCAGGCTGATGAATTTTCCTGGCAGCATTAGCGGTCCAATTCCTTGAGCAAAGTATCCAGGCGCGAGCGATAGGCCGGTTCGGCAAATTGCCGGGCCCAGGCGCGCTGCGTTTCGGCGTCTGCCGGGGTCTTCGCGGCAGCCAGTTGTTGCATGACGGTCTGCAATTGCCTGGCGTCGTGCGGGTCGAAGCGCGGGGCGTCGGGAGGCGCGACTTCGTCCAGGGCGGAACCGCGTGCCACCGCCACTGGGGTGCCGACACTCAAGGCTTCCACCACCGGCAGCCCAAAGCCCTCGGCAAAAGACGGCTGCCACAGGCAGGCGGCATGACGGTAGAGGGCTTGCAGTTGGCCGTCGGATAAACCGCTGCCCCAATGCAGGCCCGGCAGTTCGCCAAGGCCTGGCGGCACATCGCTGGCGTGGCCTACCAGCACCAGGTCCGGTACCTCAGGGTTCGCCGCACGGCAGGCCTGCCATTGGCGCAGGAAAAACACCATGTTCTTGCGCGGCTCCCGTGTGCCCACCACCAGCCAGTAACGCGCCGGCAGGTTGTCTGGCAGGGGCTCTGGCGCGGCATTCAATTCTGGCACCAGGTTGCTCAATACCCGGAACTTGGCCCGCGCCCAGGGGAATACGCGGGCGGCTTCGTTGCAAGAAAACTGCGAAGGGCACCACACTCGGTCAGCCTGCCACACCGACCAGGCAATCGAGGCGCCGTCGATCAAGCGATAGGCCAGGGCCTTGAGCCGGGAGCGATGGAAGTTACGCTGAGTCAGCTGAAACAGGTCATGCAGCACCAGGACATAGCGGGTGCCGGCGGGTTTGCGGCACAGTGGCAAGCCCATATTGGCCGTGGCGATGTGCAGGTCGATCTGCTGCTCGTGCAAGGCTCTGGGCAAAAACTTGCGCTCAAATCGAAAGCGCACCTGCGGCCGCTGCAGGCCATCGAGCGGGCTGGCCCAGGGTGGGCAAGTGGCGGTCGTGCGTTGCAGGTGGTCCAGGGGCGCTTCAGTGAACAGCACCACCTCGGTGTTGCCTCGTGCGCGCAGGGCATCTTCCAGCGCCAGGACCTGGCGGGCGATGCCCGACGAGGGCGCAACCGTTGCGGGGCGATAGTCCAGGGCTACGCGCATGGCTGAGACTCCTTGGAAGTGAGCAAGGTGTGGTAGATGTGCTCCAGTTCGTCACCGGCCACCGCCCAGTCGTGATAGTGCCGCGCATAGTCGCGTGCTGCATCGGCCAGTTGCCGGGCCAGCGGCGGTTCATCCAGCAGGCGCACGATGGCGTCGGCCAGGGCCTCGGCGCTTTCTCCCGCCAGGTAATGCGCCTGTGGTTGCACCGCCAACCCGGAAACTCCCTGGGCCGTGCTGACCAGCGGCAAGCCGGCGGCCATCGCCTCCAATACCTTGAGCTTGGAGCCGCCGCCATGGCGCAACGCGGCGACAAAACCGGTGCAGCGCCGTTGCAGGTCGCACAGATCGGGAACAAACCCCAGCCACTCGACACGTTCATCCGGCCAGCGGTCGCGCCAGTGTTCGGGCAAGCCGTAACCGGCCACCGCCAGGCGCGCGGTCGGGCACCGCAGCCAGACTCGGGGGAAGATTTCTTCAAGCAGCCACTGCACGGCGTCCAGGTTGGGGGCGTATTCGTAGTTGCCGACGAACAACAGACGCTGGCTTAGCGCATCGGCACTGACCTGGGCGAAGGCACGGCTGTCGACCCCATTGACCACCACGCTCACCGGCGTTGCAGACAACGGTCGCATGGCCTGGGCATCGGCCTCGGTCACCGCGATCACATGGGCGGCGGTATCGAACGCCTTGCGCTCCCATTGCCGGCAGCGCCATTGGTCATACTGCACAAAAGGCGCGGCCCACTTGGGAAAACGGTCATAAGTGGCGCCGCCCAGGCTCGACTCCAGGTTGTGCTCGGTCAGCACAAACGCGCGCTGGCGTTGCTGCAAGGTGCGCAGAAACGGTTGCAGGCTGTAGCTGTGTTCCACCTGAATCACGTCCCAGTGTTCGTTCAACAGTTGCGCAAATTGGGCCTGCAACGGTGCCGACAGGCCATTGACCGTGGTCAACAGCGGCCAGGGTGCGAATACGCCCGCGAGCAGAGTCATCGGGTGTTTCAGTGGCCGGCGCGGCACCACGATCAGGCGTTCGAGCAACGGTTCAAGGGCGGCGTACACCGCGTCATCGGCCGGTGTCTTCGATTGCGCCAGCAGCGTGATGCGATGTCCGCGTTCACTCAAGGTGCGCAGCAAATGGTACTGGCGGGTCTTGCCGCCGCTGGTGGTTGGCCACGGCAGGTAGGGCACAATCCATAGGATTCTCATGTACAGCTCTCCATACCCGGGGCTACCACACCAGTATCTGCAAACTCGGCTTCACCGCTGGGCGAATACCGTTGTCGTCGCTCAGGGTTTGCCGGGCTCCGGTCAGCGGGTCCAGCAGTTCTGCGCGCTTGATGTTCGGCAGGCTGATGGTGTTGCCTTTGGCACTCCAATACATCAGCAGGTGTTTTCCGTCAGAGCGGGTCCAGGCCACGCTGTAGAAACTGTCCGGCACATCCTCAAGCTGCGGCGTGGTGCCGGGTTTAAGGGAGGGGCCGGTGATGTCCAGGAAGCGGGCGAGGGCGGTGTACACCGGCTTCGGTTCGCCGTCCAGGTTCAGCAGGCCGTAGTGCTGGTCGCGTGGCGAGGCGCGTTGGTCGAGGTCGGACAGCGCGAACAGGAAAATCTTCTGATAGTCCTGGGACGCCATCAACGCCAGGCGGCGCAAGGTGTAGTCGGCCTGCCCGTCGATACCGATCAGGTCCTGCATTTCCTTGGGGCCGGCGTAGCTGGACCAGCCCCACTCGGTGGCCCATACGTTCTTGATCCCGGCGCCGTGCAGCATTGAGTTGAGTTGATCACCGCGCAGCAGCACTTCGTTCTTGCCCGGCTCATCGGTTTCCGGGGTCATCGAATAAGGGTGATAGGCCGCGACCATGCCCAGGTTTTGCACACCCAGCGCGCCGAGTGCTTCGAACATCAGGGTTTTGCCACGCGGCGGCATTTGGCTGTAGTACGCCATGCCGCCCATGACCTGCAGTTTGCCGGGCGCGGCAAGGTTCAGGGCCTGGTGACTGGCCAATAACAATTGCCCGTACTCCTTGGCGTCGACTTTGGGGCGCCAGTTGTTCGGCAGGTTCTGCTCGTTCCACACCTGCCAGGCATCAATATTGGGGTAGCGCTTGGCCAGGAGTGCCAGGCGCAGCGCGTAGATTTCGGGGTCCCGCGGGCGATACTGGTCCTGGAACTTCGCGCCCTTGGGGGCGGTGGTGATAAAGGGCGCCGAGCCCACCAGGTAAAACACCGAGCGAATTTTTTCAGCGGTCAGGGTGCGCTCCAGTTCATCGAAGGTGCTGAGCTGATAACCGTCTTCTTCGGGCTCCAGGCGATCCCAGTGCAGGTCGACCCGCACCCATTGCAACCCAAGCTTCTTGTATTGCTTGATCTGCTGGCGGTACTGCTCGGGCGTGAACCACAGAAAGTGCGCGTTCACGCCAAGGAAGTCCTTCCAGACCACGCCGCGCTCCGGGGCCAGGTTCACCGGCTGCGCATCGACTTTTTCACTCGACAGCAGAGCGCCACCGACGGCGATTGCCAGCACCAGCGGCAGATAGCGCCACATCGGGCGAACAGATGAAATACTCATCGCAACGGCTCCTCACAAGCATCCCGAAATAATTCGGCAAAACGTTGGGCCGTACTGGCCCACTGGCGTTGGTGGCCGATTTCCCCGGCCCGTGCAGCCCATTGCCGGGCCTGTTGCGGGTCGAGAATCAAGCGGTTCAAGGCGCTGCTCAAGGAATCGATGTCGCCCTGCTGATAGGTGATGCCATTGCCGCCGGCCACCTCTTCAGCAAAGGCACGGGCATTGGAGGTGATCACCCCGCGCCCGCAAGCATTGGCCCACGACAGCGCGCCGCTGGTGCCCCGCATCTGTCCCAGGAAACCGAGTTTTTTCGACTCGCGGTAGGGCAGCACCATCACATGGTGGGCCTGGATCGTCGCGGCGATCTGCGCCGAAGGCAGGTCCAGCTGCCAGTCCACCACATCCTCCAGGTGCAGCGCGCTGATCTGCTGGCGCAGGCCGTCGAGGTAGTTGCCGGCCGGGTCGAAGGTCATTTCCGGGGCGGTGCCGCCGGCCAGGGTCAGGCGCACCTGGCCTCGGCATTGCGGGTGCGCAGCCAGTGACTGGGCAAGGGCCTGGAGCAGGTCCTCAATGCCCTTGCCGCGATAGATAAAACCGAAATACAGCAGACGCAGCGGCGCAAGCGGCGGCATGTCCTGGGGGGCGATGGGCAGGTTGCCGTGGGCAATCACCGCCACTTGTTGCGGGCGCAGGCCCATGCGTTGGCGCAGGCAGTCGCCGCCCAGGCGGGTGAGGGTGATCAGCCGGCGCATGCCTTTGGCCAGGCGCCGTTCTTCGTGCAAGGTCAACGGGTCGGCCAGCAGCGCTGCCGCCTGGGGCAGCGGGTGGGGCAGGCGTTCGAGCAGGGTCAAGGGGAAAAACAGCTTGGCCCGGCGCCAGATCAAGCGTTCCGGGTCATGCACGGTGGCGGTCAGCGGCAGTTGCGGTTGCGCTCGACGCAGGTAGTTGAGCGCCTGGAATTCACCGAAGCGCCCACCCCCCAGTTCGGCATGGACCAGGTCCACACTGCGCCAGTCAAAGGCTTGCAAGCGTTGCAACTGTTCAGCCAGGTCCTGGCAGCCCGCGAGGGGGGTCACTACCTCAAGGCCCAGTTCGATCAGCGCGTTGCGCAAATGCGCGGCGTAATCGGCGATCCCGGTCTGTTCCGGCGGCAGGGGAGCCAGCAATGCAATACGCATCAGGCCGCACCGCGCCAGCTGTTGATTCGCGCCAGGACCTTGGCCGGTACTTCGAAGCGGCGGCGGTTGAGGATCATGCCGTCGACTTTGCCGAAGGCGGTGGTCAGCAGCGACACCGCGTTTTCGATGGTCGGTACGGTGCTGGTGCGAGCTTCGATCACCAGCACGATCTGGTCGGCACGGCGCAGCGTCAAGAAGGCCTGCGGGTTGGACGACAAGGCCGAGGCGTCCAGCAACAGCACTTCACCCGCCGTGGGCGCGTTTACCCCATCGACCGAGACGCGATGGCCACGCTCTTCCAGCAGGCGCTTGAGCTGCTCGATGATAAACGTCACGCCCTCGCCATGCCGCGCCGAGGTCAGGCCCAGGGCAAAGCCTTCACTGGCGATGCGCTCCAGGGGCAGCAGGCTGTACAGGCGATAGAGGCTGGCGGTGACGGCGGCCGGCGTGGCGTCTTGCACATCGGGGATGCTGCTCCACAGCGGCACCTGGAACATCTCCTGCAATCGTGTGCCGTCGTGGATGCGCTGGTCCAGCAGGTACAGGACATAGATGGTCAAAAAGCCCACGGCCACGCCGGCGGGAATGGCGAACAGCAGAATCAGCAGGCTCTTGGGAAACACACGTGACGGGTTCAGGGTGGCGTGTTCGATCAGGGCGATGTTGCTGATCTGGCTGTTGTCCAGTTCGTGATCGATACGCGCCTGTTCCAGATTGTCCGAGTACAAGGCGTAGCTTTTTTCGGCGGCGCGCAGTTGCTGGCTCAGCTTGTTGAGTTCCGGCTCATCGGTCATCGCCTTGTCACGCTGGTCGCGCAGCTCGGCCAGGGTCTTGTCGTAGTTCTCGATTTCGCCGGCCAGTTTGCGCTCTTGCAATTGGGCGTCGATCACTTGCTGTTTGACGTTGATCACCAGGCTGTTGGGCGCGGTGTTTTGCGAGCGTTCCAGGCGCGTCGCTTCCTGAGCGCTGAGCGCTTCCAGGTCGCGGATGTTCTGCTCGATCTGATTGACCTGCGGTGTGCCGGGCAGGTAGGTGCGCAACAGGCGTGCGCGTTCCACTTGCAGCGTATTGAGCTGGCGCTTGAGATCCAGTTGAGTGGGGTTGAGGCTGGTTTCGCGCATCGTCACCACATCTGCCGGCTGGCTCTTGATCTGCTGGCTGGCGTTGGCCAGGAGGCTGCGAATCCCCGAGATCTGGTTCTGGGCGCTGACCTTGGCATCGGTGACACGGTCGATCTGGCTGGTGAGGTTTTTCAGGCGCGCATCGACGCTGATCGAATCGATCTGCTTCAAGCGGCCTTGCAGCTGGTCCTTCAAGCTTTGGATATTTTCCGCCACCTTGGCGCGTTCGGTTTCATAAAAGGTATGCAGGCTCTTGCGCCCAAGAATCCGGGCACGCTCTTCAAGGTAGGCATTGACCCATTCCTCGACGATTTTTTGCGCCACCGCCGGGTCGTCCCAGGTGAAGGAAATCTCGATCACCGAAGAGCCTGGCTCGTGGCCGGCTTTGAAGTTCTTCTCCAACGAGGTCGCCAGGCGTTCCAGCGGGCTTTGTTTCTCGGCAAGGCCCACAGCTTGCAGCACACTGCGTATGCCATTGATGACTTCGCCAAGGCCCTTCTTGATGTAGAACTTGGTGACCTTCCAGAAGCCTTGCGGCGGTTCGGAGGTCATCGCCATATAGCGCTCGGCGACGATATGCACGATGGGCCGGCCGGTGAGCATTTTTTCTTCGTCGACAATCGGGTCGTGCTGGGTACTCGGGGCAATCAGCGTCTGGCGGTTGGCGGCTTCGATCGGCAAGGTGGTGTTGTCCCGCCCCGGCTTGACCAGCAAGCGCGCGTCGGACTCGTAGCGAGCCGGCAGCAGGAAGGCACCCAGCACCGCGACGACGATCGTGGTGATCACTGCCAGTTTGAATTCGCGGCGGTAGATGAAAAACAGCCGCAGCAGGTCGCGAAGAGAGCGGATTTCGATCACAGGATCACTCCATGGATGGGGAGGTGAAAGCTTCTATTTGGGGGAATGGCGTGATCATTCATTGCTTGAAACATGTGCCACCCCGGCAATCGTAGGAGTTGCCGCTATTTTTTACGTCACTCTGGTTCAGGTCGTAGTTCAAGCCAATGCCAATCCCTTTGCTAACCGGAAACAGCTTGGTGAAATACATATCCACAGCCTCCACCGTCGCCCCGATGCCCGACTGCGGCACAAAGATCAAGTCGCCGCGCTGCAGGGCCACCCGCGGGTGATTGGGGTTGGTCAACATGCTCTCCAGGCTGATGAAGTACGTCCTGTACTTGCCATCCGGCCCGGTGCGCAGCAAGGCTACGTTGGAGGCATCCGCCGAGGGCAATACACCACCGGAACTGAGCAGCGCCTGCTCGACGCTGACGTTGCCGGCCAGCTCGAAAAACGCCGGGTTGGACACCGCACCGCCGATAAACACCTTGTTGCTCGGCGCGCTGGCGATGTTCACCGTCACCGCAGGTTCGCGGTAGATGCGTTTGTACTTCTCGGTGATTTCCTTGCCCAGGTCTTCGGGCGTGCGCAAGGCAGCCTTGACCCGGCCAATATTGGGCAGCGAGATCACACCGTCGGGGCGCACCACGAACACGGTCATGTCATCGGCCGCCGACGGCTCCTGGGCATCGCGCACGATACGCAGCGAGTCGCCGCTCTGGATCAGCACCTGCGGCGGTGGCAGGTCGGCCAGGGTCAGCGCCGCTTGATGGCCGGCCTTGAGCGTATTGTTGTCAGGAAGCGGTACCCGTGCGGGGGTCGAGCAACCCGCCAGCCAGATTGAGGCACTCAAGAGGCTGAGCAGGGTAAGACGGGAACGTCGGTTGATAGTCTTCATGACGGCTCAAGTCCAGTAGGTGGAAAACATGCCCAGGCGCCGTTTCAGCGCATTGGGCAAGTGGCGTTCAAGGTGGCCGAGGCGATAACCCAGCAATTTAAAGGCACTGCGCACCACCACTTCCGGCGCACGGTGCAGCGCGTTGGCCTCGCGCAATGCGCGCAGTTCGGCCAGCACATAACGTTTACCTTCGCCGCCGGCGTCGCCGAACGCCTGGCGAATCCACGGCTCGCGGCCGTAGAACACACCGATATCGAAGTAACGCTTGAACTCTTCCAGCAAGCGGTAATCGTGGGAGTGATACACCTGCGCGCTGGCGGCGTAGCGCACCTGGTAGCCGGCCAGCACCATGCGGGCGGCGACATAGGCGTCTTCGCTGCCAATCACATCCTGGGGGAAACCGCCCACCGCCTGCAGGGCGCTGCGCCGGTACACCGAAAACGAGTCGGAGCTGAAGCAGGTCTTGATGCCCAAGTGCGGTGCATCGGCCAGGCTTTTGCTGCGGCTGGTCGCCGGGTAATTGAAGTGCCGTGACTGCGCCCCCAGCACCCCGGCGCCGGGGTGCGGCAGTTGCCGTCCATAGGCCACACCATTGAGCGGCTCCAGTTGCAGCTCGCTGATCAGGTTGGCGAAGGTTTCGGCCGTGGCCGGGATCGCGTCCTGGGTCATGACGATCAAGGCGTCGCCGCCCACCTGCTCACTGGCCCAGCGCCGAGTACCGCCGTGGTTGAAGTCGCGGGCATCAATCACCTCCACCCGTGCGCCAAACTCGCGAAAGCGCGCTACGGTGTCATCGCTCGATGCGCTGTCGACCACCAGCATTTCGTCCGGTTGCAGGGTTTGCATGCGCAGCGCCGGCAGCAGGCGGTCCAGATGGCTGGCCGCGTTGCGGGTGGGGATGATCAGGGACGTGCGCATCAGGGTTTCTCTTCCACCGGCGCGCGGCCGTAGATGTCGTCATAACGCACGATGTCGTCTTCACCCAGGTACTCACCGCTCTGTACCTCGATCATCACCAGGTCGATGATGCCGGGGTTGGTCAGGCGGTGTTTGTGCCCGGCGGGAATGTAGGTGGACTCGTTCATATTGAGCAGGATCTCGCGCTCGCCATTGGTGATCATCGCTGCGCCGCTGACCACTACCCAATGCTCGCTGCGGTGATGGTGCATTTGCAGAGACAGCGAGCCTTTGGGCTTGACCACGATGCGCTTGATTTTGAAACGTGTGCTTTCTTCCAGCACGGTGTAGGTGCCCCAGGGCCGGGTGACGGTGCGATGCAGGCTGAAGGCCGGGTGATTCTGGCGCTTGAGTTCGGCGACGATATGGCGCACGTCCTGGCTGCGATGCGCGTCGGCGATCAACAGGGCGTCCGGGGTGTCGACGATGATCAGGTCACGCACGCCCACGGCGCCGAGTACGCGCTTGGGCGAGTCGATGTAGCAGTTATGCACGTCGTGCAAGATCGCCTCGCCATTGATCTGGTTGCCATTGTCATCACTGGGGGTGAGTTGGCGCAGCGCTTCCCAGGAGCCGATATCGCTCCAGCCGATATTGCAGGGCACGACCGCGACCTTTGCGGATTTTTCCATCAGGGCCACGTCGATGGAGATGTCCGGCGCGGTACCGAAGCCTTCCGGGCTCAGCTCACGCTGGCGACTGCTGCTGTTGTGCAGGCTCTGGCTGTGCTCCAGCGCGGCCTTGGCGGCGTCCAGGACTGCCGGGGCGTGGCTGGCCAATTCTTCCAACAGGCTGGCAGCCTTGAAGCAGAACATGCCTGCGTTCCACAGGTGCTTGCCGCCGTCCAGATAGCCTTGGGCGGTGGCCAGGTCGGGCTTTTCGACAAAGCGCCGGACCTGAAACCCTGCACCCAACGCTGTGCCTTGTTCGATGTAGCCAAAGCCGGTTTCGGCACGGTCAGGCTGGATGCCGAAGGTCACCAGGTACCCGGCCTCGGCCAGCGCACGGGCTTTTTCCACCGCTTGGGCAAAGGCCGTCTCATCAAGGATCAGGTGATCGGCGGGCATCACCAGCAACTGCGCCTCAGCGCCGAAATGCTCCTGCACATGCAAGGCGGCCACGGCAATGGCGGCGGCGGTGTTGCGGCCAAACGGCTCCAGCAGCAGTTCAAGGGCCAGTCGCTGGGTGTTCATCGCGCGGTAGTCGTCGAGGGTGCGAAACAGCAGGTCGCGGTTGGTCACCGTCAGAATGCTCTGCACCCCGGGCAAGTGGCTGGCGCGCAGGAAGGTCTTTTGCAGCAGGCTTTGGTCGTCGCGCATACGCATAAAGGGCTTGGGCATGTTCTGCCGCGAAACCGGCCACAGCCGCGTGCCCGAACCACCGGAGATGATGCAGGGGATCAATCCGTTAAGAGGGTTCATCAATAGACTTCCTTGGTGGAAAGGACGGCCGGGACCGTCATGAAAACGATGTACAGATCCAGCCACACCGACCATTTGGCGATGTATTCCAGGTCGTATTCGACGCGCTTCTGGATTTTGAACAGGGTGTCGGTCTCGCCGCGGTAGCCATTGATCTGTGCCCAGCCGGTAATGCCTGGCTTGACCCGGTGGCGCGAGCTGTATTCGCTGACCGCTTGCTCGAACGGAATCCCGGCGGCCTTGGTGGCTGTGGCGTGGGGGCGCGGGCCGACCATCGACATATTGCCCAGCAGCACGTTGAACAGTTGTGGCAGCTCATCGATGCTGGTCTTGCGGATGATCCTGCCTACCCTGGTGATGCGCGGGTCCTGGCGCGTGGTCTGGTTTTCGGCGTTGAGGTCGGTCTGTTCGACGTACATCGAGCGGAACTTGAACACCCGGATCAGGTTGTCGTTGTAGCCAAAGCGCTTCTGGCGAAACAGCACCGGGCCCTTGGAATCGAGTTTGATCGCGATGGCCGTCACCAGCATCACCGGTGACAGCAGCAACAGGCCGAGGCTGGCCAGCAGCAGGTCTTCGCAACGCTTGATAAAGGGCGACCAGCCGCGCAGGGGCAACTGCGAGGTGTTGAACATCAGAATGCCGCCCACATCGGTGATGCGGTTATGGCCGTAGCGCAGGGCGGCCATGTCCGGCACCAGCATGACGTTTACCGACATCTGCCGCAGGCGCTTGACCAGCCCATTGATACGCTGCTCGGCGGCCCAGGGCAGGGTGATCATCACCTGGTTGACCTGTTCGGAGCGGATCAACTTTTCCAGGTCGCGGGTATTGCCCAGCAAGGGCAGGCGGCTCAATTCCTTGGGGATGCGCTCGGTACGGTCGTCGATAAAGCCGATCAGGCCGGACCGGATATCGCTGTTGCGCGACAGGTGTTCAGCCACATGCACTGCTGTTTCGGTAAAGCCCAGGATCACCGTGCGCTGCAAGAACTTGCCGTTCTTCATCAAATGGCGATACAGGCGCAGCATCAATATCCGCTCCACGCCAAACAGCACCAGGCTCATGGAAAACCAGGCCGCCAGGTTGCGTGGGCTCAACTGTGGGAACAGCAGCAGGATCTGGTACATGAACAACAGGATGCAAAACGCCGAGACCCAGGCCACCAGCATCACGCGAAAACGCAGGCGGTTACTGAACAGATCCTCGGAGTACACCCCCAGGGCCTGGAACAGAATGATGGTCAAGAGCGCAAAGAACACCAGCAGGCCCAGGTAGTGGTTGCGCATGTGCTCGGCGACTGGGTCCGGGTAGAACAACAGAATAATTGCCGGCACCACAGCCGTGAGGCCGTGGATCAGTTTCACGAAAACGACAAAAAACTCAACGAAACCGGGACGAGTCAAAAACAGGCTATCGACCGACGATTTACCGCGCATACATCAGATCCTCAATACACCACCAGAACGTTCCTATTCGTTTGCTCATCCATAAGGCAGCTTTGCTTTACAAGTGGTGCAAATCGAACAACTGCTGTTGCTGGGTAATACGTAATGCCTGTTCATACGCAGGAATTTACGGAGTGATGGCTAAATAGTGGCTCTCTTGAGGATCCGTGTCAATGTTTTGGCTTTTTCGCCTTTGCCGTCAATGGCTCTCATAAGGTCCCCATGATATGACGATTAATTGACAGGGGAGGGGCGCTTTCAGAAAAATCGAGAATTGATGCTGGCTTTTTGGAGTGTAGGAACAAACGTGCGGATTTGCCTGCCAGCGAAAAAAAGCTTTCTGACGATGGCCGGAGGGGGAAGTTGTAGGAGCGAGCTTGCTCGCGAAAAACCTCAACGATAACGCGTGCTTCCTGGATAAACGCGGCGTCTGTGAGTTTTTCGCGAGCAAGCTCGCTCCTACAGGAGGGGCAGAGCCTAGAACTTGCCTTTAAGGCTCAGGGTCAGGTTGCGCGGCTCTCCATAGAGATTACCCCAGCCTGAGGTGCCCACGGTCTGGTAGTAGTTTTTATCGAACAAGTTGTTGCCATTGAGCGCCACGGTCCAGGTGTCATCCACCTGATACGCCAGGCGCGCATTCCACAACGCATACCCGGCCTGTTCCAGTTTGATGGTTTGCAGCCGGTAGTTGCTGCTTTGGGCGTTGACCCCTGCGCCGACTGTCCATTTCGACAGCGCACCGTCCAACTGGTAGTCGCCCCACAAGCGCAGCATATGCCGTGGCACATAGGTGTTGGACACTGCGCCTTCGGCTGCGCTGTCGATGTTCTTCAGGTTCTTGGTTTGCGTGTAGGTATAGCCGCCAAACACTTGCAGGCGTTCAAGCAATTCGCCGCTCAACTCGGCCTCGACCCCTTGGGCGCGCACTTTGCCCGTGTCGGTGTAGCAGTAGCCGTCGGAGGAGCTGCCGCAGCGGGTCTCGAAATCGGTTTGGGCAGCGTTTTTTTCGATCGCGCGAAACAATGCCAGGGAGCTGTTCAGGCGCCCGTCAAACCATTCGCCCTTGATGCCCAACTCATAGTTCTCGCCCATTTTCGGCTTCAGGGCCGAACCGCTGACCGTAGCGTAGGAGCTTTGCGGCTGGAAGATATCGGCGTAGCTGGCGTACACCGAGAGGTTGTCATTGAGGTCGTAGATCAGCGCGGCAAACGGCGTGACCACTCCGGTTTCCTTGGTGCGTGCATCCTGGTCGGCCCACTCGCCCCAGGCCAGGTTCAACGACTCACGGCGGTTTTCATACCAACTGACGCGACTGCCGAGCACCAGCATCAACGGTTCGGCCAGACGCAGACGCAAGGTGGCGTAGGCACCGTATTGGGTGGCGGTTTCCTTGACCGTGCCGCCACGGTACATGTTGGGCCAGAAGGTATCGTCGGCAGGTTCCGGGAAGTGGTGGTTGGGGTTGAAAACGCTTTGGCGCTGAGGCAGGTTGCGGATCGCATAGACATCGTCCTGGGTGCCACGACTGCCGTTGGCGCCGAGGATCAGCTCATGTTGCAGGCCAAAGGCTTCAAACTGACCGTCGATGTAGGCATCCAGGCCGTAGTCCTTGTGATCGTAGTCCAGCAAGGCTGCGTAGCTGGTAAGGGTAGGGGCCGGGTTGCCATAGTCCACGGTGCTTTCGCTGGCGGCGTATTTGATGTCTTGCAGGTTACGGCTGTGTACGGCGTTGACTTTGAGTTTCCAGTTGTCATTGAAGTGATGGGTTAGATCGGCGAACAGCGTGGTGCGCTGGCTTTGCCAATCATTCCAGGCCTGTCCCAGGCAGGTGGAGCGGCTCAGGCCGAGGCTTTTGCCGTCGCGGTAGCGGGGCAGGCCGCTCCAGCACGGCGTGGCGTCCACATCTTCGTAGCTGGCGCCGAAGCCCAGGGTGGTGTCAGGGCTGACATCCATGTCCAGTGCCGCATAAAACGCCTGGTCCTGGCGCTTGGCAAGGTCCATGTAGGAGCCGCGATTCTGTTGGCTGACCGATGCACGGCCACGCACTGTGCCGCTGTCATTCAACGGGCCGCCGGTGTCGAGTTCGGCGTGGTAGTTATCCCAGGTGCCTGCCGACAGCCCGAGGCTGGTGGTGGGCGTGGCCTGGGGCCGCTTGCGCACGAAGTTCACTGCGCCGCTGGCGGTGCCGGCGCCCTTGAGCATACCGGCGGCGCCTTTGAGCACCTCCACCCGGTCATAAATCGCCATGTTCGCGCTGAAACTGTCGGCCTGTATGTAGTCCTTGCCGATGTCCAGCGGCACGCCGTCGAACTGGTACTGGCCGAGCATCTTGAAGCCCCGGGAGTAAAAATACTTGCCGCCCATGGGCGACTCGTAGCTGGTGATCCCTGGTGTGCGCTCCAGCAATTGGTCGATGGTGGTGATGTTCTGGTCATCCATCAGCTTGCGGGTCATCACGCTCACCGATTGCGGCGTGCGTCGCAGGCTGTGTTCGCCTTTGCCGATGGTCACCGCGCCAGTGGTGTAGGAGCCGCTGCCTTCGGTGGTGGCGCCCAAACGATCGCCGGTGATGGTGGTGGCGCCCAGGTTCAGCGCCGAGCCGTCTTGCTGCTGGGGTAAGAGTAACCAAGCGTTCTGGCCCTGGCTTTGAGCCTGCAAACCCTGGCCCTGAAGCAACCGAGTCAGGGCCTGCTGCGGGGCCAGGCTGCCGCTCAGCCCTGGGCTGCTCTTGCCGGCCACGCTACCTGCGTCATACGACAGGCTGATACCGGCCTGCCGCGCAAACTGATCAAGGGCGCCCGCCAAAGGGCCAGGGGCAATATTCCAGGTGCGGGCCTGGCGCTCGCTGCCGGGTTCCTGGGCACTGGCGGTAGACGGCAAGGCACCGGCCGCTACGCAGGCGCCAAGCAGGGTGGCATTGATGGCGTGTCTGAGGGGTGAACGTTTGGGAGGGAACGCTTGCATGACCGCGGGATGCTCCTGAAGGAAGTGGACAACACCGGCCTGTTGATCGGCCTTTCCTTACAGGTCGAATGGCAATGAGAATTCACCTCATTTATTTTCGGCCACTCAAACCCGAGCGGAGACGGTCACCCAGTAGCGGCTGCGGTAGGTCACATTGATCGACAACGATTGCGCCACCAACTTGAGTACCTGATCGGTGTCCTCCAGCTGATACGTGCCCGAAACCCGCAGCCCGGCAACGGCTTCGCTGCAACGCAGCAAGCCGTTGCGGTAGCGGCTCAGTTCGGCCAGGAAGTCGTCCAGGCGCATATTGTGTGCGCTGATCACGCCGTCGCTCCAGGCCCACGGATCCAGGCCATGGGTGGGAGAAGGGCGAATGCCGCTACGGTTAAACAGCACCTGTTCGCCCGGGTTGATCAGTTGACGTGCACTGGCGTCATGGCTGCCGGCATACACCGCGACCGTGCCCTGTTGCACCGCCAGCAACGTGCCCTGGGGTTCTTCGCGTACCAGCAAGCGCGTGCCCAGAGTGCGCAGGTAACCATCGCGGGTGTGTACCCAAAACGGGCGGGTGTCGGCGCCGGTATTGACCAGCACTTCACCCTGGAGCAGGTTCACCAGCCGCCGCTCGGTGTTCAGCGTGATATCAATGGCACTGGCGCTGTTAAGCTGGACCTTGCTGCCATCGTTCAACGCCACCCATCGCCGTTCCCCGGTGGCCGTGCGGTAATCGGCCATCAGCGCGGGCAGCGGCGTGTAGTCGCGACCCAGCCAGGTCAGCCCGGCGGCACCGGCAAACAACCCCAGCAACTTCAAGCCTTCACGCCGACTGATACGTTGGCGTGCGCCATTGAGGGCATGGCGACTGACATGCGCCGGCAGTTGGGTGAAGTCATCATTCATTGTCGCCACGCGCTGCCACGCCAGTTCATGAGCGGCGCTGGTGTGCAGCCACTGTTCGAAAGCCGCCGTGCTGGCGTCGTCAGCGGTGTTGAAGCGCAGCTTGATCATCCACTGGATGGCCTGGTCTACCAGGCGCGGATCAGCATTCGGCATAACGCAACCGGTAGCAGGCGTGCAGCGCCTTGGACAGGTCACGCTCCACCGTGGCCTTGGATACGCCCAGGCGCAGGGCGATTTGCGGGCAGGTCAGGCCGTCCAGTTGCGCCAATAGAAACGCCTCCCGCACTCGCGGCTTGAGCTGGTCGAGCAAACGGTCAATGCGTTCCAGGCTGTCGAGGATCAACAACCGGGTTTCTTCGCTCGGCACCTCGACTTGCGCAAAGTGCGCCAGGCTTTCCAGGTAGGCACGTTCCAGTTCGCGGCGGCGGTATTGGTCGATCATCAAACTGCGCGCGATGCTGCTCAGGTACGCACGCGGCTGCTGCAAGGTTTGTTGCTTGCGCGCGTTGAGCAGGCGCACGAAGGTGTCCTGCGCGAGGTCAGCGGCGCGCTCATGGCAACCCGTGCGCCGGCTCAACCAGCCGCGCAGCCAGGAGTGGTGGGCTTGGTAAAGCTGGCCGATGGCGGCATGGTCCAGTGGGTGATCGCTCGACATGGTCATCCTGGCGCAGCAGGCTTAATTGATAATGTTTCGCATTCTAGACGTTGGTTGTGGCATTCAGCAATCACTGGTTTGCTGCGTCAGTAATGTATCCAGCACAATTTTTGTAGAGCCTGCGAGCGCCGTGCTGACGCTGATCGCGAGTGTGTTTCACGTGTTGCTGGGCATGTTTGGCGGGGTGCTCAGCCGCTTCTTCGCCAAACGCACCAAAAGCGCCTGGTTGTAGAAGTGGGGTTTGGCAGCGGTGCTGATGGCGTTGGCCGTGCGCTTGGCGGTGATGTCGCGTCCTGCCTGACGACACGCGGGAAGCCAAGCAGGTTTCTGTGTGGTGAGGGAGCTTGCTCCCGTAACGGTCTGCCAGTCGATGCTCATTTACCTGACACCTCACAATCCAATTGTGGGAGCTGGCTTGCCTGCGATGACGGCCTGACAGGCGACACTTATCTACCTGACACCGCCACGATCCAATTGTGGGAGCTGGCTTGCCTGCGATGACGGCCTGACAGGCGACACTTATCTACCTGACACCGCCACGATCCAATTGTGGGAGCTGGCTTGCCTGGGATGGCGGCCTGACAGGCGATGCTTATCTACCTGACACCGCCACGATCCAATTGTGGGAGCTGGCTTGCCTGCGATGGCGGCCTGACAGGCGATGCTTAACTACCTGACACCGCCACGATCCAATTGTGGGAGCTGGCTTGCCTGCGATGGCGGCCTGACAGGCGATGCTTAACTACCTGACACCGCCACGATCCAATTGTGGGAGCTGGCTTGCCTGCGATGGCGG
>NZ_JAEKCN010000034.1:0-26835 GCF_016405455.1 Pseudomonas sp. MF7453
GTCGAGCTTCAGCGAGGCTGCGAAAGCGGTGGTTCAGGCGATGAAAATGTTGCCTGTGCCGCCGCCATCGCAGCCTCGCCGGGGCTCGACAGCTCCCACATTTGGGCGGTGTTGTTGTCGGGAGTTGCGCTTGGCGCGATGGCCCTGCCAACCGAGATCAACCCAGCACTGCCGATCCCCTGTGGGAGTTGTCGAGCTTCAGCGAGGCTGCGAAAGCGGTGGTTCAGGCGATGAAAATGTTGCCTGTGCCGCCGCCATCGCAGCCTCGCCGGGGCTCGACAGCTCCCACATTTGGGCGGTGTTGTTGTCGGGAGTTGTGCTTGGCGCGATGGCCCTGCCAAACGAGATCACCCCAACATTTGGGCGATGTTGTTGTCGGGAGTTGTGTTTGGCGCGATGGCCCTGCCAACCGAGATCACCCCAACACCACCAATCCCCTGTGGGAGCTGTCGAGCTTTAGCGAGGCTGCGAAAGCGGTGGTTCAGGCGATGAAAATGTTGCCTGTGCCGCCGCCATCGCAGCCTCGCCGGGGCTCGACAGCTCCCACATTTGGGCGGTGTTGTTGTCAGGAGTTGTGCTTGGCGCGATGGCCCTGCCAACCGAGATCAACCCAGCACTGCCGATCCCCGGTGGGAGCTGTCGAGCTTCAGCGAGGCTGCGATAGCGGTGGTTCAGGCGATGAGGATGGGTCAGAGCTTCGGCAACTGCCCGACGCGGCCCATCATTTCAGTGACGATCTGCAGGTCCAGCAGGAACTGCTCAACCGTTTTGAACTCACCGTCGGTGTGCCCGGTGTACTTCTCTTCCGGACGGGCCAGGCCGAATTGCACACCATTGGGCAAGTCATGCACGGAGGTGGCGCCAGCCGAAGTGCCGAACTTGTGCTGCATGTCCAGGTTTTCCGTGGCGACCGCCAGCAAGGCTTTGACCCACTCACCTTCAGGGTTGCGGTACATCGGTGTATCCAGCGAGTAGGCGAAGCTCACGTTGACCTTGGCTTGCTGGTTCCAGGCGTTCAGTTTTTGCTCGATCTGTGCCTTGAGTGCCTCCGGGGTTTTACCCTTCGGCGCCCGCAGGTTCACCGCCAGCTTGAAAGCTTTGTCATCCAGGCCGACAAAGGTCGGCGAGGTAGTCAGCGGCCCCATGAAGTCATCGGCAAAACCCACGCCCAATTTACCGCCCAGGTAATCCAGGCCCCAGTTGTCCGCTGCATAACGCGCCGCATCAGTGATGTGGTTGTGCTTGAGGGCAATCTTGCCGTCGAGGCCGTGAATCAACTCCAGCATACGAGCCACCGGGTTGACGCCGGTTTCGGGTTCGGAAGAGTGAGCAGACACGCCGGTAACGGTAAGTTTGACGTCCTTGCCGTCGACCTTGGCGCTGACCTGGAAATTGCCGCCGTTGCGCTTGGCATAGTCATTACCGGCCTGCTGCAGGCTGGCCGCCAATTCAGCAGGCTTATCGCTGACCAGCGTGGCGACCGACACCGATGGGATCTGGTTGGTGGCCTTGCCGCCGGTCATTGCAATGATTTCTGCGCCTGCGCCTTCACCCTTGCGCACCGGGAAGGTGGCCATAACGGTGCCCGAGCCTTTCTCGGCGATCACCACCGGGTAGCCGCCATCCAGCGCCAAGTTGTATTGCGGCACGGGATTGCGTTCGAAGTAATAGGGAATCGCGTCACCGGACGTTTCTTCGGTCGTGTCCACCAGCAGTTTAAACGTGCGCGCCAGCGGCAGTTTTTCTTCCTTGATCACCTTCATGGCATACATCGTCACGACGATGCCGTTCTTGTCATCCTCGGTACCGCGGCCATACATGCGGTCGCCGATCAGTGTGACCTTGAACGGGTCGAGCTTGGTGCCGTCCTGCAGCACCCAGTTTTCCGGCGTGACCGGCACCACATCGGCGTGGGCGTGCACACCGACGACTTCCTCACCGCTGCCTTCCAGGGAGATTTCGTACACGCGGTTATCGACGTTACGGAAGTTCAGGTTGAAGGATTTGGCCAGGGCCTGGAGCTTGTCGGCGATCTTGAGAAATTCGGGGTTTTTGTACTGCGGCAGGCCGTCTACGTTGAAGGTCGGAATCTCCACCAGTTCGCGCAAGGTTTCCAGGGCGGCCTTGCCGTACTTTACACGGGTGTAGATACCGAGCAAGCGATTGATCTCGTTCTGCTGCTCGGTGCTCAGGCTTTTGCTGTCGAGAAAGGCGCTGATAGCCGGGCCGACGTCAGCCGATTTACCCAGCTCGCCCTTGGCCAAAGTGCCGAGGAAACTGCGGAAATCGGTGACCGATGTCTCGCTGAAACCCTTCACAATCGCCGCGCTTTGGTCGGCGCTGATGTTGGCGAAAGCGGGTGTGGAGAGTGCCGAAAGGCTAGCTGCGAACAGGGTGGCGACTGCCAATTGCTTGAGTGGAAAGTGCATTGTTGAAGGCATTCCTTTGCAGGTAGTGAGTAGGGAGTTTCTGATGGATAAGTCAGAAACATTTCCACACACTACCACTACTCAGGTGCCCAAGGTCAATGCTGGCCAGGGTGGGGCTCAGGGTATTCATCCGTCACGCTCAAGGCTCTGGCGTAGGGCCCGTCCCACAGTTGCTTATGCAATTGACCTACACGCCTGGCCATCGCTTCGCTGCGCATCACCACCTCCAGATTGCGCGAGTTATCCAGGTAGCCGCCCAACCAATTGCTGGTGCCGATCCATGCCACTTGCCCGTCGATCTCCATGGTCTTGCTGTGGATCACTCGGGCATAAGGGATAAAGCCTTGCCTGGCCTCGGGCAGGGTGACGATCTTGATCTCGACGTTGGGCAATACCGCCAGGCTCTTGAGGTAGGGCAGCTCCAGCTTGTCGGTATTCCAGTTGGACACCATCAGCTTGATCGCCACCCCACGGGCAGCGGCGGCGCGCACGGCGTTGTCGATCACCGCGTAGTACGGCCGGGTTCGATCGGGTCCGTAGGACAGTGGCGCGTAATCGAGCAATTGCACGCGCACTTCTTTTTTGGCTTCGCTCAGCAGGCGTGGCAGTTCCATCTGTGAGTCGCCTACGCCTGGCGGGTTGTAGCGTTGCGGGCTGGCCACCAGATAGTTGCCGGTGCGTGCGGGCGCCTGGCCGGCGGCCGGCAGCGGTACCGGCTGTTTATCGGCGAGCGCGGCCTGGGCTTGCCAGTCTTGGTCGAAGATCGCCTGCACCTGGCTCACCACGCTTGCGTCACTGATGCGCAGCCCGGTTTCGTGGATATGTTCCAGGGAGCGCCAGTCGAAATTCTGGCTGCCGATAAACGCCTGCTTGCCATCTACCAGCAGGTATTTGGCGTGAATGATGCCGCCGCTCAATTGCCCGTAGGGCAGCACTCGCAAGGTCAGGTTGGGGATCGCACGCAAGCGTTCCAGGGTGGCAGCTTCCGACAGCCTGATGCCTTTTTCTTCCAGCAAAAAACGAATCTTCACGCCGCGCTTGCCGGCAGCCTCAAGGTGTTCGATGACCCTGTCCATCACCGAACCTGGATGGTCGACGGCGTAGAACTGGCCGATATCAATGCGGCTTTTTGCACTGTCGAACAGCTCGATCCATACCGGGCCGGTCTGGCGCAAATCGGCGGTGTCCAGGGTGGTCTCTACGGGCACGGTATGCACCAGCTCAAACCCCGGAATGGAAAAATCCGCCTGGGCCAGCGGACTGAGCAACACGCCGGCAAGGCCGGCGATACGCAACTTCATCGAAAGGGACATAGGCGTCTCATCGGACAAAACAAAGGGGCGGGCGCGTCATGCGCCCGCCCGGCAGGTCACGCTGTGCGGCTGTGCAGGGAAGTCGGTACGAGGTGCGGCACTTCACCTTGTACGCGGGCACCGCTGGCCGCGCGGATCAACAGGATCTTCAGTTGGTCGTTGATGCGCTCCAGGCTGTCCTGGAAGAAGTTGTGGAATACCACGCAGAACAGCGCGATGGCGATACCCAGGCCGGTGGCGAACAGGGCCGTGCCGATACCACCGGAAATCTGCCCTGGGTCGGAAACGCCAGCCGTGGCCAGCGCCTTGAAGGTGTCGATGATGCCGAGGATGGTGCCCAGCAAGCCCAGCAGCGGGGCGGCCGTGGTAATGGTCTCGATGATCCACAGGCTGCGGGCCAGCGGGGCGCGTGTCTTGAGGTATTGGGTGTCGATTTCGTCGTCCAGGTCCTTGCGTGAACCGTTGGACGCTTTCTGGGCCAGCACCGGCAAAATCATGTTCAGCGCCAGGCTGTCGCGTCGGCTCAGGTTGTCCGGCAGGTCACGCTCGCTGTGCACATGGGCGCCGAGGGCGTCGATCAACGCACGCGCCTGGCGGCGCACGTAGGCGAAGTAGATACCGCGTTCGATGGCGATGAAGATCGCAATGGCCATCGCCGCGTACATCACATAGAAGGTGACGTCGTGGAGCAGGTTCATATCCATGCGGGTGTTCCTCTTGAGTCAGTCTTAGAAATTGGCTTCCAGCGAAACCGTTACGGTGCGGTCCAGGCCCACGATGTAGGCCGGGTCGCCATCGCGAAAGCCGCTGTAGCTGGCCGCGTTGGTCTTGGTGGTGTACACGCCGTCCAGGTATTTCTTGTCGAACAGGTTGTCGACGTTCAGGCGCAGGGTCGCGTCCTTGACGACTTTCTTGTCCACCGGCAGGTAGATACCGGCGCCGAGGTTGAACACAGTGCGCCCGGAAATGGCTTCGTCGTTGGTCAGGTCGCCGTAGAGCTTGCTGGTGTACTTGCCGCCGAAGGTGCCGTAGAAGCGTCCGTCGTCGTAACCAACGTTGGCCGCCAGCATGTTCTTGGGCACGTTGGCGAATTGCTTGCCGCTGGTGGGCAGCAGGATGGCTTTGCCGGCGTTGTAGACGGTCATGTCGTCCTGCTGCTCGGCCTTGGTGTAGGTGTAGGAGGTGTAGTAGTTGAAGTGATGGGGCAGTTGGCCGCTCCACTCCAGCTCCAGGCCTTTGTTGGTCACGGCACCGACGTTGATGTCGGCGGCGTCGCCGTTGATGTCTTTGGACGAGACCTGGCGATTCTTGAAGTCCATGTAAAACAGGGTGGCGGCCAGAGTCATGTCGTCGCCGCTGTAGCGCCAGCCCAGTTCGTGGTTCCAGCTGGTTTCCGGTTCAAGGTTGATCGAGTCGGCGCCCTTGTCGTAGAGCGCATAGTTCTGCGGCACGCGCATATTGCGCGACAGGCTGTAGAACAGTTGGTCGCGCTCGTCCAACTGATATTTGAGGCCGACGTTGGGCAACAGTTTGTTGTAGGTCTGGTTACGTTTTTCCGGTCGTTCAGTGAGGCTGCCGTGGTTGGTACCGTCACGCTCGACGTTCATGTAGGCAAGGCCGGCGATGAAGGTCCAGTCCGGGTTGATGTACCAGGTGTCCTGGGCCCAGACCTTTTGCGCCGGGGTCACGGTGAAGCGGTCGCGGCCCTGTACGGTGTTGCCGTTGGCGTCGACGATGGCGCTGTTGGAGTCCGGCCAGGTGTCCACCGGCTTGCCGTTGCTCTTGAGTGGAATGAATGGCTGGGTCTGACTCTGGCGTGCGCGCTCGTACCAGTAGCCGAACTGCAGGCTGTGGTCGCCCAGGTCCCAGGTCAGTTTGGTGGTGATGCCCGGCCGCCAGGTTTGCGTGCGTGAAGGGCGGTAGTACACGCCGTTGTTCGGCGTGCCGTCGGCATTGTACTGGGCGGCGGTGGGCAGGTTGCCGAGGTCGAACACGCCACCCTGGTTGGAACCACGATTGAGTGCGTAGGCGGATGAACCCACGCCGCTGCCGTTGCCCCAGTAGTAATACGGGATCACCGACAGGGCCAGGTTGTCGGCCAGTTTGAACTGAGTGTTGAGCACGGCGGTGAAGGTCTGGAACGGGTTCTGCGCCAGAGCGTAGTAGCTGTTGTATTTGCCGTTGCTGCCCACGGTCGGCGTGGCCGGGTAGGGGTCGTACTTGCGACCGTTCTGCTGAAATTGCGCCTTGGTCAACTGGCTGTAGCTGTTGTTGTCCTGCTCGTGATACTTGAGGATCAGGTTGGCGGTGTTGCCGTTGCCGGCGTCGAAGAAGCTGTTCCACTCCACCTTGTCGGCACGCACGGCGCCCGAGCCGCGCCACATTTGCCCTTCGGTATGCGACACCGACAGCCAGTTGCTCAGGCCGTTGATTTCACCGGTATTGAGGCGGGCGAAGGTCTTGCGTGTGGCATTGCTGCCGACCACCTGCTTGACGAACGCACCGGTTTCCTTGGTGGGGCGAATGGTCACGATGCCGATGTTACCGCCACTGGAACCGATATGCGGCCCATCGGCCTCCGAGGCGCCCTGGGTGACGAAAATCTGGTCGATGTTTTCCGGGTCGCCCAACAGGTTGGAGTACAGCGCGTAGTTGCCGGAGTCGTTGATCGGCATACCGTCCACCGACATGCCCACCTGGTCGGAGTTCATGCCGCGCATGGTGAAGCGAAAACCCGAGAGTCCGGTGTTGTCTTCACTGGAGATGTTCAAGCCCGGGGTGTACTTGAGTTTGTCGATGGCATTGCCGGTGGCCGCCTGTTTATCCAGTGCTTCCTTGGTTACCGTGGAGCGGCCCTTGATGCTCTCTTCCGGGACCATGTAGCCGCCCCCGGCGCTCGCCTTGCCTTGTACCCCAATGGTGCCGACATCGCTGTCGCTGGTGTCTGCCATGACCAGTCCCTGGCTCATGCTGGTCGCGGCAACGAGTGCCAGATGAATACGCGTGAACTTCATCACTGTCGTCCTGGTGTCGGGTGCTTATTGCACGCTGTAGTTGAAGGTGGCGGTGAAGCGCTGCTCATTGCGCCCCCCGAAGGCTTGTTCGGGGAACGGCTTGACTTGCTTGATGCGACGCAAGCTGTTGGTGGCGGCCCGGTTGAGCAACATGCTTGAGGCCTGGGTCTGCAAGCCGGAATCAAGCACCCGGCCCTGACGGTCCACCAGCAACCACACCACCACTTCGCCGCTGGGGCGTTCGAGCGACGCCTGGCGCCCGGTGGGGTACTGCTTGTAGGTGTCCAACTCGTTGCGCAGGCCTTTGAGGTAACCGCCTTCCAGGGCCTGACCGTCGACCTTCGGCGGCGCAGGTGGAGCGGGCGCCGCCACAGGTGCTGCCGGGGCCGGTACGGGCGGGATGGGTTTAGCGGCGGCGACCGGGGGCGGCGTGGGCGCTGTCTTGGCCACCATCGGCTTGGGCACGGGTTTTGGCCTGGGCTTGGGTTCCGGTTTGGGCTGCGGCTTGGGCGGTGGCGGTGGCGGTGGCGGAGCAGGCTCGGCCTCTTGCTCTTCGATGATCGGCGGTGGCGGCTCCTGTTCAACGACCGGTTGCGGGACGATTTCCGGCTCCGGCTCGACCAATGCCAACTCGACCGCCGACTCGTCATACACCGGCTCGACCTTCAAGGTCTGGGACTGGATACCCAGTGCAATCAGCACCAGGGCGATCAGGGCCGGGACACTGCCCAGCAGCTGACGCGCACGAAACAGAACGTACATGATCAGGACTTACGCGTAGCAATGGACACGGAGGTGAAGCCACCCAAGCGCAGGGTGTCCATCACTTCCACCAGGCGCGAAACCTCCACGCCTTTGTCGCTGTTGACGATGATCGTCGACTTGGTGTCCGGCTTCTCGGCCGCTTTCAAGGCCGGCACCAGCGCATCCACCGTCAGGTCTTTGCCATCCAGTTGCAACTGGCCTTCCAGGCCCAGGGTGAGGATGAATTTGTTTTGCGGTTTGAGCTGCTGTGAGCTGCTGGCGCTGGGCAATTGAGTCTTCATGCCAAGCGCGGGTATCACGTTCAGGCTCACCAGTACGAAAAACACCAGCAGGAACATCATTACGTCGATCATCGGGATCAGTTCGATGTGCGCCTTGCGTTTTTTGGGTTCGTCCCAGGTTCTCATTCCGTTACCCCGTTATTGAATTAGGGGCAACACGCTAGCAAGCAAAAATGACCGAATGGTTAACTTTAATTGACGGTTTAGAGGCTCTAGGACGGGTCTTTCAGAAAACTTACCGGTCAGTTTTCGGGCGTAATGAAACTGACACTCGGGGCGTACATGCTTGAGAAATTTATCTTGAGAGCCGGCTTTCATGGACACAGCATTGCCTCAATTGACTACCCTGCGGCTGCTCTTGCGAACACTGGAAATGCACCAGGCGCAGGTGCTTTTCACGCTTGCCAACGGACCGAAAATTGCCGACAACACGGCGAATATTCCATCGCCCTACACCCTGGAAACCGCCCAGGATTTTATTGCCGGGATCGCCGACAAGTACCGCACTGGTGAACTGCTGAACCTGGGGGTGCATGTGCTGGGCACAGGCGAATTGATCGGCATGGTCAGCCTGCGCATCAATGCTCGGCATCACTATGGGCACTTGGGTGGCTGGGTGGCGGCGCACTGCCGTAACCAGGGTTATGCGGCAGAAGCGGCGAGCGCGGTGATGGACTTCGGCTTCGACGAGCTAAAGTTGCAGCGCGTGGGCAGCCAGTGCTTTGGTCGCAACAAGGAATCGGCGCGGGTCATGGAAAAGATCGGCCTGCGCTACGAAGGCTGCATGCGCCAGGCGTTTCTAAAGAACGGCGTGTATGAGGACTTACTTGGGTTCGCCACCGTGCGTGACGATTGGGAGCGCGGTCTGTGAGCGGCGGGGTAGACCACGACCGCCGCCGGGTACTCGCAGGGCTGGCAGTCGCCACGGCGTTTTCCATCCTCAGCCCGTTTGCGCGCAGTGCCGGGGTGGATTATCCGTTCACCCTCGGCGTAGCCTCCGGCGACCCGTTGCCGGATGGCTTTGTGATCTGGACGCGGCTGGCGCCCATGTTCAATGCCGCAGATGGCCGCGGTGGATTGAGCCGTGCGGTGCCGGTGCGTTGGCGGGTGGCCAGCGACGCGGCGATGACGCGCATTGTGCAGCAGGGCGAGGTGCTGGCCACGCAGCGTTTTGCCCATTCGGTGCATGTCGAAGTGGCAGGACTCGCGGCAGACCGACCCTATTGGTACCAGTTTGAAGGGCTCGGTGCGCAAAGCCCGGTGGGCCAGTCGCGCACGACACCAGCGCTGCATACCATGGCCTCGGCCCGACTGGGGTTTGTGTCTTGCTCGCACTGGGAGCGCGGCTATTTCAGCGCCTATCGTCACCTCGCCGCGGAGCAGCCCGACTTGGTGTTTTTCCTTGGCGACTATATTTACGACAGCTCCTACGCGGCGGATTCGGGCAAGGTTTTCCGCTCGCACGGCAGTGGCAATGCGCAAAGCCTGAGCGACTATCGCAACCGCTATGCACTGTACAAGACCGATCCGGACCTGCAAGCCCTGCACGCCGCTGCCCCCAGCGTAGCGACCTGGGATGATCATGAAGTGCAGAATGACTATGCCAACCGCTGGTCCCAGGACCCCAAGGTTTCGGTGGCACAGTTTCTTCAGCAACGGGCGGCGGCTTATCAGGCGTTCTATGAACACATGCCCTTGCGCGCCAGTAGTGTGCCCAAGGGCGCCGATATGCTTATCTACCGGCGTCTGGACTACGGCCGGCTTGTACGTTTCCATGTGCTTGATGGGCGTCAGTACCGTTCCGAGCAACCGTGCATCGCAGCCAATGGCAGCCACCAGGGGCATATTGTCACCAGCCCTTGCAGCAACTTGCGCGACCCCGCTCGCACTTTGCTCGGCTGGCAGCAAGAAGCCTGGCTGGACCAGGGGTTTGCCCAGTCGAAGGCGCAATGGAATGTGATCGCTCAGGATTTGCTGGTGGCGCCGCTGATCCAGCGCGATCTCACCAACCACAAGCCGGGCCGCTGGAGCGACGGCTGGGATGGCTACATGGCTAACCGTTCACGGATGCTGGCGTCGATTGTGCGCAATCGCGTGAAGAACCCGGTGTTCTGGGGCGGCGACATTCATTCGTTCTGGGCCACGGACCTGCATGTGAATGCCGACAACCCGGATTCGGCGGTGGTCGCCACCGAGTTCGTTGGCTCGTCGGTGACCTCCGACGGCCCGCCCTATGACGCGTTCATGAAGATTATGCCGCTCAACCCCCATGTGAAGTTCTTCGACAGCCGCCAGCGTGGGTACGTGTCGGTGGAGTTGGCGGCCAACAGCATGTTGACGAATTTTCGGGCGATCAGTGACCCGCGTGACCCGGCGGCGACGGTGTCGACGTTGAAGTCGTTCGTCAATGAATCGGGCCAGCCGAGCGTGGCCCTGTAGGCGCGAGCTTGCTCGCGAAAAACTCACAGGCACCGCGTGCAACCTGACTGCTCGCGTTATCGTTGACGTTCTTCGCGAGCAAGCTCGCTCCTACAGTGTAAGGGTGTCAGCGAGGCTGTAGCGCACCGACAGCGCGCCTTTTTTCTCGGACAACGCCAGGATCGTTACCTGGCCCAGTTCGCTCAACGCCTGAACATGAGTGCCACCACAGGCGTATGCCGGTAATTCACCAAAGCCGACTTCGCGGGTGCCATCTTCCAGGGTCATATGCCGAGGGTAGTCAGCAGCGATCCATTGGTTGACCCATTGCTGCAGCGTTTGCGCATCCATGTCTTGCGCGGTCTGGCCACGAATAAAGGTGATCTTGCCTTCGCCCGGCCAGTGGTGGGCCTTGATCGGCATCCAGCCCAGGCGTTCGCCGGCATTGCCGATCAAATGTCCCGCCGAATGCAGGCGGGTGTGCAAGGCGCGACGTTGTGCGTCGACTCGTGCAACGGCGGGTCCAGGTTCCAGGGGGCGGTCGACGTAGTGCACCACCTGTTCGGCTTCCTGCATGACTCGCAGTACCTGGCTGTCGCCGAGCCAGCCGGTGTCGAACGGCTGGCCGCCACCTTGGGGGTGAAAAATAGTCGACTGCACAATCACGGCAAATTGCTCTTCGTGCGGGGTGCAACTGAGCACTTCCAGCTCGGCCGTCAGATGGTCATGGGTAAAAAACAGGCGCTCGGTCATCGGTCTACATCCACATCAGGGGTCTGTGGGCAGTATAAATAGTGCGCAGATGAGTGATAATCCGCTCAATTATCAATGGACCTGTGCGTCATGAGCATCAATCTTCCTTTGCCATTGCTGGGTGAAATGGCGATTTTCGTCAAGGTCGTGGAAACCGGCAGTTTCTCCGAAGCAGCGCGGCAACTGAGTGTTTCACCCTCGGCGGTAAGCCGCAGCATCTCACGCCTGGAGCAAGCCCTGGCCACGCGCTTGTTGCAGCGCACCACGCGCAAGCTGCGCCTGAGCGAGGGCGGCGAGGAGGTGTTCAAGCGTTGCCAGGAGATGGTCAATGCGGCGTGCTCGGTGATGGAAATCAGTGGCCAGTTCACCGATGAAGCCGAGGGCCTGTTACGTGTGAGCGTGCCCAAGGCGGTGGGGCGGTTTGTGGTGCATCCCCATATGCCCGAGTTTCTGCGGCGTTACCCCAAGGTGGATGTGCAATTGATCCTGGAGGATCGGCATGTGGACTTGATCGACGACAACGTCGACTTGAGTATCCGCATCACTGACAGCCCGCCGCCCGGCCTGGTCGGGCGCCAGCTATTGCCCATCGAACACCTGCTGTGCGCGACACCGCAGTACCTGGCCGAACATGGCGCACCGAGCCATCCCCATGATCTGCTCGGACACAGTTGCATTTATCTGGGTGAAACACCGGGGGATTCACGCTGGAAGTTTCGCCAGGCTGGCAAGGCGGTCACGGTCGGCGTACGCGGGCGGTATGCGGCGAATCACACCGGTGTGCGGCTGGATGCGGTGCTTGAGCATGTAGGTATTGGCAGCTTGCCGTATTTCACCGCGCGCCATGCCTTGGAGGCTGGGCAGTTGGTGCAGGTGTTGCCGGCGTGGGACTTTATTGCTTCGTACCACGGCCAGGCGTGGTTGCTGCACTCGCCGACGCGGTACTTGCCGCCGAAGTTGCGGGTGTTTATCGATTATCTGGTGGAATGCATGGCCAAGGAGCCCACGCTGCGCCGACGGTAGGAGCGCGGTTAGGAGATGTGGGAGGGGCAAGCCTTAATGCCTGTAGGAGCGAGCTTGCTCGCGAAAAACTCACAGGCGCCGCGTTTATTCAGGAAGCACGCGTTATCGTTGACGTTTTTCGCGAGCAAGCTCGCTCCTACATATTGGCGTCAGTGTTTGCTCTGGTCCTGAGGCATCGCCAGCAGCTGTTTTTCCTGGTTCCAGTCGAACGGTTCGTCGTTCTGTTCGGCTTCATAGCGACGTTCTTCCAGAGCCTGGTACAGGTCCAGCTCTTCGTCGGGCATGAAGTGCAGGCAATCACCGCCAAAGAACCACAGCAGGTCGCGTGGCACCAGGTGGGCGATTTGCGGGTAGCGCAGAATGACCTGACTCATCAGGTCCTGGCCCAGGTACTGGCTTTCGATCGGGTCGATCGGCAACAGGGCGCGCAGTTCGTCGAAACGCTCCAGGAACAGCGAGTGGCTTTCCTCGGGTACCTGTTCGGCTTCGCCGACGGCAACCAGGATGCTGCGCAAGTGGTCGAGCAAGACGAGATGATCGGCAACGACGTTGGACACGAGATAAGTCCTCTAAAGCAAAAACGGGCGCGAGAGTATATGCCTCTCGCGCCCGTTTTTATATGACCGCCGGTATCAGCGGACTTTACCCTCGGCCTGCATCAGCTCCTCCTTGCTGAAATCATCCACGTCGATCACCTTGCGACGAGCCGCTTCGGCATCGCGCAGGGTTTGCGCTTCTCCCGGTTGCAGCACGCCGGCGTGCAAGGCGGCATCGATGGCAGACTCACCGGCAGTCGGTTTGACCTGCCCGCTTTTAAGCGCGGTATGCAGTTTTTTCTGCAACGGATGGCTGGCGCCGAGCAAATCGTAGGCATGTTGCAGGGCACCCACTGGGTCTTCTGCCGATTGCGGGCGATAGCACCCGGCCAGCAGTTCTTCCAGGGTCGGGTCGCCCTTGGCGCGGCCGATCACCGCCGCGACTTCGGCATCCAGCGCATCGGACGGCCCGGTATGCCGACGCCCGAACGGGAACACGATCCCTCGCAACAGGCAACCCAGCACCTTGTTCGGGAAGTTGCTCAGCAGTTCATCCAGTGCGCGCTCTGACTGACCCAGGCTTTCTTCCATTGCCCAGGCAAACAGCGGCTCCAGGTGGTCTGGCGAATCCAGGTCGTGATAACGCTTGAGTGCTGCCGACGCCAGGTACATATGGCTCAGTACATCACCCAGGCGAGCGGACAGGCGTTCACGACGTTTCAGCTCGCCGCCCAGCAGCATCATGCTCAGGTCGGCCAGCAGGGCAAACGCAGCTGCCTGGCGGTTCAGGGCACGGAAGTAACCCTGGCTCAAACGGTTGCCGGGGGCTTTTTCGAAATGACCGAAGCCCAGGTTCAGCACCAGGGTGCTGGCGGCGTTGCTTACGGCAAAGCCGATATGTTGCATCAGCAGGCCGTCGAACTCCTTCAGCGCCTGGTCATGGTCTTCGCGACCGGCCAGAGCCATTTCCTTGAGCACGAACGGATGGCAGCGAATCGCGCCCTGGCCGAAGATCATCAGGTTGCGTGAGAGAATATTGGCGCCTTCCACGGTGATGAAAATCGGCGCGCCTTGCCAGTTGCGGCCCAGGTAGTTGTTCGGGCCCATGATGATGCCCTTGCCACCGTGCACGTCCATGGCGTGGCTGATGCACTCGCGGCCGCGCTCGGTCAGGTGATACTTGAGGATCGCCGACAGTACCGAAGGCTTCTCGCCCAGGTCTACGGCGTTGGCGGTGAGCATACGCGCGCTGTCCATCAGCCAGGCATTGCCGCCGATACGCGCCAGGGCTTCCTGAATACCTTCGAAGGCCGACAGGGGCACATTGAACTGCTCGCGCACCTGCGCATATTGCCCGGTCACCAGGCTGGTGAACTTGGCGGCGCCGGTGCCGACGGCGGGCAGGGAGATCGAACGGCCTACCGACAGGCAGTTCATCAGCATCATCCAGCCTTTGCCGAGCATCTCCTGGCCACCGATCAGGTATTCCAGGGGAATGAACACGTCCTTGCCGGAGTTGGGGCCGTTCATGAAGGCGGCGCCGAGCGGCAGGTGACGACGGCCGATTTCTACGCCGGGCGTATCGGTCGGAATCAACGCGAGGCTGATGCCCAGGTCTTCTTCTTCGCCCAGCAGGTGGTCCGGGTCATGGGCCTTGAATGCCAGGCCAAGCAGGGTCGCGACCGGGCCGAGGGTGATGTAGCGTTTTTCCCAGTTCAGGCGCAGGCCGAGGGTTTCCTTGCCTTGCCATTCGCCTTTGCAGATCACGCCGGTGTCGGGCATGGCGCCGGCATCGGAACCGGCCAGCGGGCCGGTGAGGGCGAAGCAGGGGATGTCGTCGCCACGCGCCAGGCGCGGCAGGTAGTGGTTGCGTTGTTCCTCGGTGCCGTAGTGCAGCAGCAATTCGGCCGGGCCCAGGGAATTGGGGACCATTACGGTGGACGCGAGGTCACCGCTGCGGGTCGCCAGCTTCATCGCGACCTGGGAGTGGGCATAGGCAGAGAAACCCTTGCCGCCGTATTCCTTGGGAATGATCAGGGCAAAGAAGCCGTGGGTCTTGATGTGCTCCCAGGCCGCAGGCGGCAGGTCCATGGCCTGACCGATCTCCCAGTCGCTGACCATGGCGCAGAGTTCTTCGGTGGGGCCGTCGATGAACGCCTGTTCTTCTTCGGTCAATTGCACCTTGGGGTAGGCCAGCAATTTATCCCAGTCCGGGCGCCCGCTGAACAGTTCGCCGTCCCACCAGACAGTGCCGGCATCGATCGCATCGCGTTCGGTCTCGGACATCGGCGGCAATACTTTCTGGAACCAGCTGAACAGCGGCTTGGTGAAGTATTGACGGCGCAGGTCGGGCAGCAGCAAAGGCACCGCCACCACAGCGATGAGCACCCAGAAGATCAGCAGCAGCCAGCCCGGTGCGTGGCTCCAGGCGCCCATCGCCAGCAGGTAGACGGCGACTACGCCCAGGGCGGGCAGGGGGGCAGTTCGGCGGTGTGCCAGGTAGGCAATGCCGACCACCAGCACCAGTATCCACAACAACAGCATATGCAATCCTCCGTGAAACCAGGGGCGAAACCACCAGGGAGCTTAGTCCGCATCCGAACAAGCCGGGTGATCAGGGTGTTACAAGTTGTACTGGGGATACCCATCAGCAGGCGCCGACATTTGGCGTAATCGTCGTTATCTCTGGGGCAGGCCTGTCGTTAAACTCCAGGCTCACTTCGGAGATCAAGCTTATGAATGCGTACTTGAGTCCCAGCCGCTTCATCGATAGTGACCACCCTGCGGTGGTGGAGTTCGCCGAAAAACATCGCGGAACCCACGCGGATTTAAGTGACCAGGCAGTCAGTCTTTATTACGCCGTGCGCGAGGCGATTCGCTACAACCCCTACACTTTCAGCCGCGACCCCGGCACCTTGAACGCCAGCTTCGCCCTGGCTGCCGGCGAAAGCTATTGCGTGCCCAAGGCCACCTTGTTGGCCGCCTGCGCTCGCCACTGCGGCATCCCCGCGCGAATTGGCCTGGCAGACGTGCGCAACCACCTGTCCACACCGCGGCTGCTCGCCCTGCTCAAAAGTGACGTGTTTGCCATGCACGGTTATACCGAGCTCTACCTGAACGGTCGCTGGGTCAAGGCGACGCCGGCGTTCAATCAGCAACTGTGCGACGTGTTCGATGTGCCGCCACTGGAATTCGATGGCCTGCACGACAGTGTTTTCCATGCGTTCAATCGCCAGGGCCTGCGCTCGATGGAATACGTGGTGGATCACGGACAATTTGCTGACGTGCCCGAGGCGTTTTTCTTCGAGCATATCCGCCAGTGTTACCCGCACTTGTTTGTCGACAAGGCACCGACCCTGCTGGGTGATCTGCAGGGCGATTTAAGCCGCGGCTGATCCGGCGTATGCTGCTGCCTTCATCCAGCCAAGTTCATCCACAAGAAGGCGCGGTCATGCTGAAAATCTGGGGTCGTAAAAATTCATCAAACGTCAGGAAAGCACTGTGGTGCGCCGAAGAACTCGGCCTGGACTATGAGGCAATTGATGCGGGCGGGGCTTTTGGTGTGGTCGATACCCCGCAATACCGGGCCATGAACCCCAATGGCCGGGTGCCGGTGATCGAAGATGGCGATTTTGTGCTGTGGGAATCCAACACCATCGTGCGTTACCTGTGCGCCAAACAGGCCTCGGATTTTTACCCCGGCGACCTGCAAGCCCGGGCCAATGCCGAAAAGTGGATGGACTGGACCACCTCCACACTCGCCGACCCGTTCAAGGCGGTGTTCTGGGGGATCGTGCGCACCCCGGCTGACAGGCAAAACTGGGACAGTATCAATGCCGGGCGCCAAGCCTGCATCGATGCGCTCAAAACCGTTGACCAGGCCCTCGCCGAGCAACCCTACCTGTCAGGCCAGGCGTTCGGCATGGGCGATATTCCCTTGGGCTGCTTCATTTATGCCTGGTTCGAGATGCCTATCGAGCGCCCGGCAATGCCCCATCTGGAGGCCTGGTACCAGCGCTTGCAACAGCGCCCGGCCTATCGCAAAGCCGTGATGACCGCGTTGACTTAATACACACTATTAATACGGGTGACTGTACTTGTGCGGCATGGGCAAGCACCATGCCCGCATTGCATCGCCGGTTGAACTACCTGCGCTGTGCCCTCATCTATTCTTTCTATTCCCTTCTTTGGTGCGTATTCCGATATGAGTTCCGCTCTGTCCATCCGGCAGCTAACCAAAACCTACGGCAACGGTTTCCAGGCCCTGAGTGGTATCGATCTGGATGTCGCCGAAGGTGACTTCTTCGCCTTGCTCGGCCCCAACGGCGCCGGCAAATCCACCACCATCGGCATTCTCTCGACCCTGGTCAACAAGACCAGCGGCACGGTGAACATCTTCGGCCACGACCTGGACAAATCCCCGGCGGCGCTCAAGCGTTCCATCGGTGTGGTGCCCCAGGAGTTCAATTTCAACCAGTTTGAAAAGACCTTCGACATCGTTGTGACCCAGGCCGGTTACTACGGCATCCCGGCGAAAATCGCCAAGGAGCGCGCCGAGCAGTACCTGACCCAACTGGGTCTGTGGGACAAGCGCGATGTGCCTTCGCGCTCGCTGTCCGGCGGCATGAAGCGGCGCCTGATGATCGCCCGTGCGCTGGTGCATGAACCGCGCCTGCTGATCCTCGACGAACCCACCGCAGGCGTGGACATTGAACTGCGTCGTTCGATGTGGACCTTCCTCACCGAGCTGAATGAGAAGGGCATCACCATCATCCTCACCACCCATTACCTGGAAGAGGCTGAGCAGCTGTGCCGCAACATCGGCATCATCGACCACGGCACCATTGTCGAGAACACCAGCATGCGTAACCTGCTGGGCCAGTTGCATGTGGAAACCTTCCTGCTTGATCTTAAGAACAATCTGTCGGCGCCGCCGCACCTGTTGGGTTACCCCAGCCGCCTGGTAGACAGCCATACCCTGGAGGTGCAGGTGGATAAAGCCATGGGCATCACCGCGCTGTTCACTCAGTTGGCGACCCAGAACATCGAAGTGTTGAGCCTGCGTAACAAAACCAATCGCCTTGAGGAGTTGTTTGTGTCCCTGGTGGAGAAAAATCTGGCGAAGGTGGCGGTATGAGTTCCGAACTGCAACCCAACCTCGTCGCGCTGCAAACCATCGTTTATCGAGAAGTGAAACGCTTTACCCGGATCTGGCCGCAGACCCTGCTGCCACCGGCGATCACCATGGTTCTGTACTTCGTGATCTTCGGTAACCTGATTGGCCGCCAGATTGGCGACATGGGCGGTTTCACCTACATGGAGTACATTGTGCCGGGCCTGATCATGATGTCGGTGATCACCAACTCCTACGGCAACGTGGTCTCCAGTTTCTTTGGCAGCAAGTTCCAGCGCTCCATTGAAGAACTGATGGTCTCGCCGGTGTCACCGCACACCATCCTGATCGGCTATACGCTGGGCGGTGTGCTGCGCGGCCTGATGGTCGGGGTGATCGTGACGCTGCTGTCGCTGTTCTTTACTCACCTGCAAGTGCATCACCTTGGGGTCACCATTCTGGTGGTGGTGCTGACGGCGACGATTTTCTCGCTGCTGGGTTTTATCAACGCCGTGTTTGCACGCAACTTCGATGATATTTCCATCATCCCGACGTTCGTGCTGACGCCGCTGACCTACCTGGGCGGAGTGTTCTACTCCATTACCTTGCTGCCGCCGTTCTGGCAGACGGTGTCCCTGGCCAACCCGGTGTTGCATATGGTCAACGCCTTCCGCTACGGCATCCTGGGCGTGTCGGATATCAAGATCAGCGTGGCGATCACTTTCATGATCGTCGCCACCGTCGTCTTGTATATCGGCTGTGCGCGGTTGCTGGTGAGTGGGCGTGGGATGCGCACATGATGTGGGATTGGAAATAACAAAACGGCCTCATCAGAGGCCGTTTTTTATTGGATGCACACCGAACAAGTGTGGGAGCTGGCTTGCCTGCGATGGTATCGACTTCGCTTGACGGGTGTACCGAGGTGTCTGCATCGCAGGCAAGCCAGCTCCCACATTTTGGTCGGTGCACGCGCTTTAGTTTTTCAGGGCCAGCTCTATCAGGGCATGCAGTTCTTCTACCGGCAAAGGCAGGGCCGAAAACAGAATACGAAACACCGTCGGCGCCGCAAGTAGGTTGATCAGATGGTCAACGCTCGGTGGCTGTTCCTGCGGGTAGCGGTCAACAATCACCTGCAACTGCCCGCTCAGGATGCTCACGCAATACCCTGGCGTCGGGCTGCTTTGCACGTCGCGCATCATATTGCGCCCAACGTCCGAACTCATCTCATCCAGATATTGCTCAGCCCAGGCTTGCAGGTCGCCGCGCAGGCTACCGGTGTTGGCTGGTTCGGTATCGGGACGCATACGTGCCAGGGCGACGTCGGCGAGCAGTACTGACAGTTCGCCCCAGCGCCGGTAAATGGTCGACGGCGTGACGCCGGCGCACGCCGCAATCATTGGCACGGTGACACCGGAACGCTCATGGGTCTCCAGCAATTGGCGCACCGCCCTGTGGACGGATTCTTGTACCCGGGCACTACGGCCCCCCGGGCGGAGGCCTTCTTTGATTGCCATGGGTAAAACCTTAACACAAAGAATTTGCTTTAAGCGCCAGCGAGTAGCACACTCCACAAAAGCAAAATATTAGCTTTAGCGGAGCGTGCCCATGATCAGCGTCATTTCCCAGCGGTCCAGCCTGACGTTCCTCGTGATCACAGTGTTGACCTTTCTCGCCGCCTCCAGCGCGCCGACGCCGTTGTACCAGGTGTATCAGGACAACCTGCATTTTTCGGCCGCGATGCTGACGGCTATCTTTGGCGTCTATGCCCTAAGCCTGTTGGCGGCGCTGCTGACGGTGGGCTCGCTGTCCGATTACCTGGGGCGCAAGCCGGTGATCTTTGCCGCGTTGCTGCTGAATATCGTGGCGATGCTGCTGTTTATCAACGCGGACAGTACGGTCTATCTACTCGCTGCACGTGCATTACAGGGTTTTGCGACTGGTACTGCCACAGCGGTGCTGAGTGCGACGCTGCTCGATACTGACCGGGTGCGCGGCCCGATGCTCAACAGCCTTGCGCCGATGCTGGGCATGGCCAGTGGCGGGCTGGGCAGCGGTTTGCTGGTTGAGTACGCGCCACGGCCGACGCAATTGATCTATTTCATCTTACTGGGCTTGATGGTGCTGCAGGCCGTGTATGTCTGGCGGTTGTCCGAGACGGTCAGTCGTATACCAGGGGCCTTGAAGTCCCTGGCGCCTACCCTGCATGTGCCACCGCAAGCGCGCCGGGCCTTGTGGTTGGCGATGCCGTTGAATGTGGCGGTATGGGCGCTGGGTGGGTTCTTTTCTTCTTTGGCGCCTTCGCTGGTGCGGGTCGCCACCGGGTCGACCTCGCATTTGATCGGCGGAGGGCTGGTCGCGGTGGTTACGTTAAGTGGCGCGGTCATGATCTACAGCCTGCGCAACCGTGCGGCTGACAAGGTCATGCGCCTGTCGGCGGTGCTGATGGCCATTGGCGTGAGCCTGTTGTTGGTTGCCGTGCAGACGGCCAGCCTGTGGTTGTTCTTTGTCGCCAGTGTGATCGCCGGCTTTGGTTTCGGCGGCGGCTTTATGGGCAGCGTGCGCAGTATCGTCGGGTTGGCGCTGCCCCATGAGCGTGCGGGGTTGATGTCGGCATTCTATGTACTGAGCTACCTGGCATTCTGCGTACCGGCGTTGGTGGCGGGCAATCTGAGCCGGGTGTTTGGCCTTGTCGTCACTACCGATGGCTACGCTGCGGTCCTCATCCTGTTGGCGGTGGGCGCTCTAGGCGGGCAGTTATGGCAGGGCTCTGCGCGGAGCCGAGCAGCTGCATAGGCAAGGCTAATATCTATAAAGTAGATAACAGTTAGAGATATTACCCGTTATATAGATATTCGATCAGGTTCTACCATGGCCTCAACCTCATGCGAGGAAGAGGATTGACCATGACCTGCTCGACCACTCACCGTTACAAACCATTCAGCCATCTGACCCGTCCCCGGGAAGTGATTCGCCAGTTCACCCCGAACTGGTTTGCCGCCACCATGGGCACCGGGGTGCTGGCGCTGGCCCTGGCTCAGTTGCCGGTCACCTTGCCCGGCTTGCACGCTGTCGCTGAGGGCTTGTGGATATTCACCATCGGCCTGTTCGTGTTGTTCAGCGTGTTGTATGCCACCCGTTGGGTGATTTTTTTCCACGAGGCACGGAGAATCTTCGGACACTCCACGGTCTCGATGTTCTTCGGCACCATCCCGATGGGGCTGGCGACTATTCTCAATGGTCTGCTGCTGTTCGGCCTGCCACGCTGGGGCAGTGATGTGATCCCGTTGGCTGAAGCCCTGTGGTGGCTGGACGTGGCCATGTCCCTGGCCTGCGGCGTACTGATCCCGTTCATGATGTTCACCCGCCAGGAGCACAGTATCGACCAGATGACCGCTGTCTGGCTGTTGCCCGTGGTAGCTGCCGAAGTGGCCGCGGCCAGCGGCGGCTTGCTCGCGCCGCACCTGGCCGATGCCCATTCGCAACTGGTGATGCTGGTGACCAGCTACGTGCTGTGGGCGTTTTCCCTGCCGGTGGCGTTCAGCATCCTGACCATCCTGATGCTGCGCATGGCCTTGCATAAGTTGCCTCACGCCAATATGGCAGCGTCGAGCTGGTTGGCGCTGGGCCCCATCGGCACCGGTGCCCTGGGCATGTTGTTGCTGGGTACGGACGCCCCTGCGATCTTCGCCGCCAATGGTCTGGCCAGTGTCGGTGAAATGGCCCACGGCCTGGGCCTGATTGCGGGCATCACCCTATGGGGCTTCGGCTTGTGGTGGATGTTGATTGCGGTGTTGATCACCCTGCGTTACCTGCGCGCCGGTATCCCGTTCAACCTGGGTTGGTGGGGCTTCACCTTCCCACTGGGGGTGTATGCCCTGGCCACGCTTAAATTGGCGAGCCTGTTGCAGTTGGTGTTTTTCAGTGTGTTTGGCAGTGTGCTGGTGGTCGCGCTGGCGCTGATGTGGCTGATCGTGGCCAAGCGCACCGTGCAGGGCGCTTATAAAGGCGAGCTTTTTGTTTCGCCTTGTATTGCCGGGCTAGCGAATAAGTAAGCAGGATTAGGTAAAGTCGTGGCCTGATAAATACAGGCCACGCAGGAACACGGACGACGATGAGCCATCCTTCCCAATTCACCTTGCTGCGCACGCGGCGCTTCTTGCCGTTTTTCATCACCCAATTGCTGGGCGCGTTCAACGACAACATCTTCAAGCAGTCGCTGATCCTGGCCATCCTTTACAAGCTCACCATCGAGGGCGACCGCTCCATCTGGGTCAACCTGTGCGCCTTGTTGTTTATCCTGCCGTTCTTCCTGTTTTCGGCGTTGGCCGGGCAGTTTGGCGAGAAGTTCAACAAGGACGCCTTGATCCGTGCGATCAAGATCGGCGAGATCGTGATCATGGCCGTCGGCGCGGCAGGCTTCCTGACTAATCATCTGGAATTGATGCTGTTGGCGCTGTTTGCCATGGGTACTCACTCGGCGCTGTTCGGCCCGGTGAAGTATTCGATCATGCCCCAGGCTTTGCACGACGATGAGCTGGTCGGCGGCAACGGCCTGGTGGAGATGGGCACCTTCCTGGCGATTCTGGCCGGCACCATTGGCGCCGGCATCATGATGTCGTCCACCCACTACGCGCCGGTGGTGGCGGTGGCGATTGTCGGTGTGGCGGTGCTGGGCTACCTGGCCAGCCGCAGCATCCCGCGTGCGGCGGCTTCAACACCGCAACTGCGCCTGGACTGGAATATCTTCACCCAGTCCTGGGCCACGTTGCGCATGGGCCTGGGGCAGACGCCGGCGGTGTCGCGCTCGATTGTCGGCAACTCGTGGTTCTGGTTTGTCGGCGCGATCTACCTCACGCAAATCCCGGCCTATGCCAAGGAGTGGTTGTACGGCGACGAAACCGTAGTGACCCTGATCCTCACCGTGTTCTCAGTGGGCATCGCCCTGGGCTCGATGCTCTGCGAAAAACTCTCCGGGCGTAAGGTGGAAATCGGCCTGGTGCCGTTCGGCTCTTTTGGCCTGACCGTGTTCGGCCTGCTGCTGTGGTGGCACTCCGGCGGTTTCCCGCAGAACGTGCAAGCCAACGATTGGCTCGCGGTGCTCAGCTACGGCCAGGCCTGGTGGGTGTTGCTCGATATTCTCGGCCTGGGTGTGTTCGGCGGCTTCTATATTGTGCCGCTGTATGCGCTGATCCAATCGCGCACCGCCGAGAACGAACGGGCACGGGTCATCGCGGCCAACAACATTCTCAACGCATTGTTCATGGTGGTCTCGGCCATTGTTTCGATCCTGTTGCTGAGCGTGGCCAAGCTGTCGATCCCCGAGTTGTTCCTGGTGGTGTCGCTGCTCAACATCGCCGTCAACACCTACATCTTCAGGATCGTCCCCGAATTCACCATGCGCTTCATGATCTGGCTGCTCAGCCATTCCATGTACCGTGTGGAGCATCGCAACCTGGAGGCCATCCCGGATGAAGGCGCGGCGTTGCTGGTGTGCAACCATGTGTCGTTTGTCGATGCGCTGTTGATTGGTGGTGCAGTACGTCGGCCGATTCGCTTTGTGATGTACTACAAGATCTACCGTTTGCCGGTGCTCAACTTTATCTTCCGCACCGCTGGGGCGATTCCGATTGCCGGTCGCCATGAAGACATTCAAATCTACGAACAGGCGTTCGCGCGGATTGCCCAGTACCTCAAGGATGGCGAGTTGGTGTGCATCTTCCCGGAAGGCAAGCTGACCGCCGATGGCGAGATGAATGAGTTTCGCGGTGGGGTGACACGCATCCTGGAGGAGACGCCGGTGCCGGTGATCCCCATGGCGTTGCAGGGGTTGTGGGGGAGTTTCTTCAGCCGCGATCCGAACAAGGGCTTCTTCCATCGGATCTGGTCGCGGGTGGTGCTGGTGGCGGGTGAGCCGGTGGCTGTGGAGGCGGCGACGCCTGAGCAGTTGCAGGCTGTGGTGGGCGGTTTGCGGGGGAGTGCCAGGTAGTTTTTCGTTGTTTGTCAGGGCCTCATCGCAGGCAAGCCAGCTTCCACATTTTGAATTGTGAATACAGTCAAATGTGGGAGCTGGCTTGCCTGCGATAGCGGTAGTGGCTTTATGTCGAGATCTTGAGGCCAATCAGCCCACAAATAATCAACGCCACACTCGCCAACCGAAACAACGCCATGGACTCCCCAAACAGGATAATCCCCGCAATTACGGTGCCCACGGCACCCACGCCGGTCCAGATGGCATAGGCGGTGCCCAGCGGCAACTCCTTCATGGCCAGCCCCAGCAACCCAAGGCTGACGGCCATGGCGGCAATCGTCAGGGCGGTCGGCAGTGGCTTGCTGAAACCGTCGGTGTATTTCAGGCCGACGGCCCAGCCAACTTCAAACAACCCGGCAAAAAACAGAATGATCCAGGACATGATGACCTCGCTTCTATCAAAGTGGGGTCGTCCCCGGGTAAGCGCTTGATAGCGTCGCGAGGTCGTCCCCGCGAAGCCTGGTAGAGTGCCGAAAACGGCTTAGACGATCAAGTTTACGGCGCGGTTTCCAGGGCGCGGCGGTCTTCCTTTTCGCTCATGCGGCGGAAATAGGTCGACAGCAATGCGCCGGAAATATTGTGCCAGACGCTGAAGAGCGCACTGGGCACCGCCGCCAGCGGCGAAAAATGCGCACTGGCCAGCGCGGCACCCAGCCCTGAGTTCTGCATACCGACTTCCAGCGCCAACGACTTGCGTTGCGCCAGGGGCAACTTGAACAGGCGCCCGGTGAAGTAGCCCAGCAGGTAACCGAAGCTGTTGTGCAGCATCACCACCGCCATGATCAGCAGGCCCGATTCGGCAATCTTCGCCTGGCTTGCGGCAACCACGGCCGCGACGATGATCACAATACTGACCACCGACACCAGCGGCAGCACGTCCACCGCATGGCGAACCCGCTCGCCCAGCACCCGTTGCGCCACCACACCGAGCACAATCGGCAGCAGCACCACTTGCAGGATCGACCAGAACAGCTCCATGAACGATACCGGCAGCCAGGCCGAGGCCAGTAGCCAGATCAACGCCGGTGTGAGCAGCGGAGCGAGGAGGGTGGTGACGGCGGCAATCGCCACCGACAACGCCAGGTCGCCGCGGGCCAGCCAGGTCATCACGTTGGACGAGGTGCCGCTTGGGCAACAGCCGACCAGAATCACGCCGACGGCAATTTCCGCTGGCAGGTGAAAGGCCTGGCATAACAACCATGCCACGCCCGGCATGATCACAAAATGCGCGACCACGCCCAATGCCACGCGCCATGGGTGGCGAGCGACTTCGGCGAAGTCTTCAAGTTTCAAGGTCAGCCCCATGCCGAACATCACCAGGCCCAGCAGCGGGACGATGGCGCTTTTCAGGCCGATGAACCAGCTGGGTTCGAGGAAGGCGAGCACGGCAAATATCAACACCCAGTAAGCGAAGGTATTGCCGACGAAGCGGCTCAAGGCGGCGAGTGCACGCATGGGGATGTCCTTTTTTATTCGATTTCTGAGTTGTCGATGCAATCAAATGTGGGAGCTGGCTTGCCTGCGATAGCGGTGTATCAGTCGGCAGTACTCTGGCTGACACTCCGTTATCGCAGGCAAGCCAGCTCCCACACTGACCGTGCCCACATTGGATCGGTGTTGTTTAGATGCCCTGTGGGGTTTCTTCCCCGCCCAGGGCTTCCACCAACGCCGGCAGGAAGTCGCCGAAGGTCAGCATCATCAAGGTAAAGCTGGCATCCAGTTGGCCCAGGGCTTCGTCGCCGCCGTCCTGTTCCGCCTGGTCTTGCAGCAGGTCTTCGAACTTCAGGCGCTTGACGGTCATCTTGTCATCGAGCATGAAGGACAGCTTGTCCTGCCACGCCAGGGACAGTTGGGTTACGACCTTGCCGGTGGTCAGGTGCAGCTGGATCTCTTCGCCGGTCAGGTCCTGGCGTTTGCAGCGCACGATGCCGCCGTCTTCGTGGGTGTCGCGCAGTTCGCATTCGTCGAGGACGAAGAAGTCATCAGCCGGTTTCTGGGTGGTGACCCAGTCAGTCATGATTGCAGTCGGTGCGGTTTTTACCGTCAGAGGGCGGACGGGCAGGGTGCCGATCACTTCACGCAGGGTCGACAGCAGGTCTTCGGCACGCTTGGGGCTGGCCGAGTTGACCAGGATCAGGCCCTGTTTCGGCGCGATTGCAGCGAAGGTCGACGAGCGACGGATAAAGGCACGCGGCAGGAAGGCCTGGATGATTTCATCCTTGATCTGGTCGCGCTCCTTCTTATAGACCTTGCGCATTTGCTCGGCTTCGATCTCTTCGACTTTCTCTTTAAGTGCATCACGCACCACGCTACCCGGCAGGATGCGTTCTTCCTTGCGAGCGGCGATCAGCAGGAAATCGCCGCTGACGTGAACCAGGGGAGCATCTTCACCTTTACCGAAAGGCGCGACGAAACCGTAAGTGGTCAACTCCTGGCTTGCACAAGGGCGCGCCAGCTTGGTGGCCATGGCCGCTTCCAACGCCTCGGCATCAACAGGCAGATCTTGGGTCAGGCGATAGATAAGCAGGTTCTTGAACCACATGGGGTGAGTCTCTCCTCTATACAAAGGGGGGCATTATTCTCTTGATCACGCCGCAGGCCAACCCTGCCTAAGCCATTGGAAGGGCTGAAAAAAAAGATTTAAGAAAGTGCTTGCCAGACTTGGGGTCGCTCCGTAGAATGCGCGCCACACCGAAACGAAGGGTGATTAGCTCAGCTGGGAGAGCATCTGCCTTACAAGCAGAGGGTCGGCGGTTCGATCCCGTCATCACCCACCATTCGCTTCATGTGTTACGCGCAGCGGTAGTTCAGTCGGTTAGAATACCGGCCTGTCACGCCGGGGGTCGCGGGTTCGAGTCCCGTCCGCTGCGCCATATTCGGTCACCTGGAACGCTGAACGCCAGGTCACCACAGAAAGCCCGCTCATTGAGCGGGTTTTTTTCTGTCCGAAATATGGCAAAAAATCGGGCGATAAACTTTTTTTAAATAAATTGCATTTAAATCAAGACATTACGATTTTTTGGTGTATGATGCGCCCACACCGAAACGAAGGGTGATTAGCTCAGCTGGGAGAGCATCTGCCTTACAAGCAGAGGGTCGGCGGTTCGATCCCGTCATCACCCACCATTCGCTTCATGTGTTACGCGCAGCGGTAGTTCAGTC
>NZ_JAEKCN010000035.1:0-26107 GCF_016405455.1 Pseudomonas sp. MF7453
CGCCACCGCCGCCCCCACCGCCGCCGCGCCCGCTGCTGCTGAGAATGGCCAGCAAGATAGCGCCTACCGGCAAGCCCATGCGATTGCACAGCCACAACACGCCGATCAGCAGGATAAACAGGCCGATGGAAAACCCGGGATTATCCTTGGCGAAATTCGCATCCGCCACATGGGCAGGCACCGCCAAGGGTTCACCGCCCACCACCTGGATCATCGCCGCCACGCCGTCGCTGATGCCTTGGCTGAAATTACCGGTCTTGAACTTGGGCAAAATCACCTGGTTGATGATCACCCACGACTGCGCATCCGTCAGCACGCCTTCCAGGCCGTAACCCACTTCAATGCGCAATTGGCGCTCATCACGGGCCACGATCAACAGGGCGCCGTTGTCCTTGCCCTTCTGGCCGATGCCCCAAGCGCGTCCCAATTGATAACCGTAGTCTTCAATCGGGACGCCCTGAAGGTCGGGTACGGTGACCACCACAAGCTGGTCACCGGAAGTCTGCTCCAGCGCCTGCAACTGTTGCGTGAGCTGCTGGCGCGTTGCCGGGTCGATCATCTGGGCGTTGTCCACCACCCGCCCGGTCAATGCCGGGAAGGTCAGGGCCGCCTGGGCCATACCCACGCAGGCCAGTAGCCAAAACGCCAGGCCTATCCGTAATAAACGCATCGACACCTCAAGGCAGCGTTATTTGAATTTCACCTGCGGCGCCTTGTCGGCGTCGGCGCTGGTGGCTTCAAACGTGGCGCGGATCGGCAAGTCGCTGTACATCACGCTGTGCCACAGACGGCCCGGGAAGGTGCGGATTTCAGTGTTGTACGCCTGCACGGTCTGGATGAAATCACGACGGGCCACGGCGATACGGTTTTCGGTGCCTTCAAGCTGGGATTGCAAGGCCAGGAAGTTCTGGTTGGCCTTGAGGTCCGGATAACGCTCGGACACCACCATCAAACGGCTGAGTGCGCCGCTCAGGCCGTCCTGGGCTTGCTGGAACTGCTTGAGTTTTTCCGGGTTGTCGAGGGTGTTGGCATCCACCTGGATCGAGGTGGCCTTGGCCCGTGCTTCGATCACGGCGGTGAGGGTTTCCTGTTCGTGGGCGGCATAGGCCTTCACCGTTTCCACCAGGTTGGGGATCAGGTCGGCGCGGCGTTGATACTGGTTCTGCACCTGGCCCCAGGCCGCCTTGGCCTGTTCGTCCAGGGTCGGGATGTTGTTGATGCCGCAACCGCTCAGCACGCTGCTGATCAATAGCAAAGCCGCGGCCTTGAAGCCCCAGCGGTAAGTTTGTGCTGCTTGCATGGTGTTTCTCCTGCCCAATCTTGATGGAATTTGATGACTAACCCTATAAACCACGCGCTTGGGGCATAATCCGCCACCACTGGAATGCATCGAGCCAATCAGCTACAAAGATGCCCAGCGCGAAAAAGAGTTCAGAGTGTGCTGCATTTATCTGAACAACACCCGAACAACAATAGACGTTTCCCACATTTTGGCCGACAGCATGCATTTAATGCTGCGCAGTAGCCGAAAAAGGATATTCATGAAAAAGCTGTGTTTGCTCGGCCTTGTTGCCACGCTGGCCACCCACCCCGTCTGGGCAGAAACGAAGCCTGCTGTGCTTAAAGACAAGGACGCCTTCGTCAGCGACCTGCTCAAGCAAATGACCCTGGACGAAAAGATCGGCCAATTGCGCCTGATCAGCATCGGCCCGGAAATGCCCCGCGAGCTGATCCGCAAGGAAATCGCCGCCGGCCGCATCGGAGGCACGTTCAACTCCATCACCCGCCCCGAAAACCGTCCGATGCAGGACGCGGCCATGCGCAGCCGCTTGAAGATCCCGATGTTCTTCGCCTATGACGTGATCCACGGCCACCGCACCATTTTCCCGATCAGCCTGGCCCTGGCCTCCAGCTGGGACATGGACGCCATCGGCCGCTCCGGGCGCATCGCCGCCCAGGAAGCCGCCGCCGACAGCCTCGACATCACCTTCGCACCGATGGTGGATATCTCGCGCGACCCGCGCTGGGGCCGCACCTCCGAAGGTTTCGGTGAAGACACCTACCTGGTCTCGCGCATTGCCGAAGTCATGGTCAAGGCGTTCCAGGGCACCAGCCCCGCGAATGCCGACAGCCTCATGGCCAGCGTCAAGCACTTTGCCCTCTATGGCGCGGTGGAAGGCGGGCGCGACTACAACGTGGTCGACATGAGCCCGGTCAAGATGTACCAGGACTACCTGCCGCCCTACCACGCAGCGATCAAGGCCGGCTCCGGCGGCGTGATGGTGGCGCTCAACTCGATCAACGGCGTGCCTGCTACGGCCAACACCTGGCTGATGAACGACTTGCTGCGCAAGGACTGGGGCTTCAAGGGCCTGACCGTCAGCGACCACGGCGCGATCTTCGAGCTGATCAAGCACGGCGTGGCCAAGGACGGGCGTGAAGCCGCCAAGCTGGCGATCAAGGCCGGCATCGACATGAGCATGAACGACTCGCTGTATGGCAAGGAGCTGCCTGGGCTGCTCAAGTCCGGCGAGATCCAGCAGAGTGACATCGACAACGCCGTGCGCGAAGTCCTCGGCGCCAAGTACGACATGGGCCTGTTCAAGGACCCGTACCTGCGCATCGGCAAGGCCGAGGATGACCCGGCCGACACCTACGCCGACAGCCGCCTGCACCGTGCCGAGGCCCGCGACATTGCGCGCCGCAGCCTGGTATTGCTGAAAAACCACAACGACACCCTGCCGCTGAAAAAATCCGCAACCATCGCTCTGGTCGGCCCGCTGGCCAAGGCCCCGATCGACATGATGGGCAGTTGGGCTGCTGCCGGCCGGCCTGCGCAGTCGGTGACCCTGCTCGACGGCATGAACGCCGTGATCGGCGAAAAAGGCAAAGTGATCTATGCCCGTGGCGCCAACATCACCGGCGACAAGGCGGTGCTCGACTACCTTAACTTCCTCAACTTTGATGCTCCGGAAGTGGTAGATGACCCGCGCCCTGCCCAGGTATTGATCGACGAAGCGGTGAGCGCGGCGAAGAACGCCGATGTCATCGTCGCGGCCGTGGGCGAATCCCGTGGCATGTCCCACGAGTCGTCGAGCCGTACCGACCTGAACATCCCGCAAAGCCAGCGCGACTTGATCAAGGCCCTCAAAGCCACCGGCAAACCGCTGGTGCTGGTGCTGATGAACGGCCGCCCGCTGTCGATTCTCGAAGAGAACCAACAGGCTGACGCGATCCTGGAAACCTGGTTCGCAGGTACCGAAGGCGGCAACGCCATCGCCGACGTGCTGTTCGGTGACTACAACCCGTCGGGCAAACTGCCGATCACTTTCCCGCGTTCGGTGGGGCAGATTCCGACCTACTACAACCACCTGACCATTGGCCGACCGTTCACCCCAGGCAAGCCGGGCAACTACACTTCGCAGTACTTCGATGACACCACTGGTCCCCTGTTTCCCTTTGGTTATGGCCTGAGCTACACGCAGTTCAGCCTGTCGGACATGGCACTGTCGTCCACCACCCTGAACAAGACCGGCAAGCTCGACGCCAGCGTCACCGTGAAGAACACCGGCAAGGTCGATGGCGAAACCGTGGTGCAGTTGTATATCCAGGACGTGGCCGGTTCGATGATCCGCCCGATCAAGGAGCTGAAGAACTTCCAGAAGGTCATGCTCAAGGCCGGCGAAGCGCGCACGCTGCACTTCACCATCACCGAGGACGACTTGAAGTTCTACAACGCCCAGCTCAAATTTGCGGCGGAACCGGGTGAGTTCAATGTGCAGATCGGGTTGGATTCCCAGGATGTGCAGCAGCAGACCTTCGAGCTGCTCTGATCTGAAGCTGTAAACACGGTCGCTGTGGGAGCTGGCTTTTGTGGGAGCTGGCTTGCCTGCGATACAGGCACCTCGGTTTGTCAGGTGTACCGAGGTGATGCTATCGCAGGCAAGCCAGCTCCCACATTTGATTGAGTGATGCGACTAGCCGCGCCGGTCGAGCAGATTGACCACCAACCGATCAATCCACCCCCATACCCGCTGCTTCACGCGCCGCCACAATGGCCGCGCCTTCCAGGCCTCCAGGCTCACCACCTGGCTTTGGGCAAAGTCCGCTTCGAAACTGCTCACCACCGCCGCCGTCAACCCCGGGTCCAGCGCTTCAAGATTGGCTTCCAGGTTGAAGCGCAAATTCCAGTGGTCGAAATTGCACGAGCCAATGCTGACCCAATCGTCTACCAGCACCATCTTCAGGTGCAAAAAGCACGGCTGATATTCAAAGATCTGCACGCCTGAGCGCAGCAGACGCGGGTAATAACGGTGCCCGGCATAGCGCACCGACGGATGATCGGTACGGGGGCCAGTGAGCAGCAAGCGCACATCCACACCGCGCCCTGCCGCCCGGCGCAAGGCGCGGCGCACGCTCCAGGTCGGCAGAAAGTACGGCGTCGCCAACCAGATACGCCCTTTGCTGCTGTTCAAGGCGCGAATCAACGATTGCAGGATATCGCGATGCTGACGCGCGTCGGCATACGCCACGCGCCCCAGCCCCGGCCCGGTGGCGGGCACTTTGGGCAAGCGTGGCAAACCGAAATGGGTCGCCGGTTTCCATTCACGGCGCGCGGCGTTAGCGTGCCATTGCCGGTCGAACAGGGCCTGCCAGTCCAGCACCAGCGGGCCGCTGATCTGTACCATGACTTCATGCCAGTCGGCAGTGTCTTGCCCCGGCGTCCAGAATTCATCGGTGACGCCCGTGCCGCCGACCACGGCGACACACTGATCAATCAGCAACAACTTGCGGTGATCGCGATACAGGTTGCGCATCCAGCGCCGCCAATTCAGGCGGTTGTAAAAGCGCAGCTGCACGCCGGCATCGGTCAAGCGCTTGCGCAGCCCGAGGGTAAACGCCAGGCTGCCGTAATCATCGAACAGGCAGCGCACCTGCACCCCGCGCTCGGCGGCCAGCACCAGCGCCTGCACCATCGCGTCGGCACAGGCGCCGGCTTCGACCAGATACAGCTCAAGATCCACCTGCTGCTCGGCCCGCGCGATGCCCACCAGCATCTGCGGGAAGAAACTCGGCCCGTCGATCAGCAGTTCGAATTGATTGGCGCTGCGCCAGGGGAACACTGCGCCACTCATGTCAGCGCGCCGTGAAGATCAGTACCGCACCCACCGGCACCGACAAACTGATTGACTTGAGCCCCGCCGCCTTGCGCAAGGCCGCCACACCCGGCGCGAGATCGAAGTCCTCGGCGTGCAGCACCACCGGTTCCAGGGTCACCACCTGAAAACGGCGCTCATCCAGGCGCGTAGCGAGCAACTCGGCGCTGTAGGTTTGGGTCTTGCCGTGCAGGGTGACGCTCAGCGGCAGGCGCAGCTCCAGCTGCGCGCCGGACGCCAGGTCGTTGATGGGCTGCAGATTGATCTGGGCGCTGATCAGCGCGTCGGGAAAAGCCTTGATCTGGAACAGCTCTTTACGCATGCGCTCGTCGCGCAGCGGGATGCCGCTGTTGATCGAGTCCATCTCCACTTGCAACTGCGCCGCGCCCTTGGCGTCGACTTTGCCGTGCAACACCAGGAAGCGGTGGACTTCGGCAACCTCGGTGTTTTTGGTGGTGACGAAAGACAGGCGCGAGGATTCGTTATCCAGGTACCAGTCGGCGTGGGCAGGCACGGTGGCACAGGTCAGCAGGGCGAAGACCAGGGGTTTGACATTGAACATAAAGACTCATGGGGCAAAAAACCTGAACGAACCTTAAGCGCAATCTCACAACCGGCGCAAATTCAAATGTGGGAGCTGGCTTGCCTGCGATGGCGGTGTATCAGTCAACCATTTCTCGCCTGGCACACCGTCATCGCAGGCAAGCCAGCTCCCACAGGGTTTTGCAGTATTTTTAATCCAGCGTTCGCTGCACTTCGCACACCGCCTGTTCAAGGCTGCCCATATGCAAATTCAACACTCGCTCCACCGGCGACTGATGCATTGGCCAATGCAGCGCCATGCTCCCCACCAACCGACCATTGGCGCGCACCGGCAAGGCCACGGCACGGATCAGAAACGGCAAACGCACCGGGTATTCCCAATAGCCCTCGGTACGCTGGCCGAAACCCTGGTGCTGGGTGTGCTCGCATGCATGGTATTGCTCATCGGCGGCCACCCGGTCGCGGCCCGCCAGGCGTTGCACTTCATCACGGGGCAGTTGCGTCAGGCAGGCCTTGCCCATCGCCGAGTGAAACAGGCTGGCGTACTGACCGACGATCTGGCAATTGTTCGGGTACAGCTTGCGCAGCACACCGGGAATCGCGCTTTCCATGACCTCCAGGCGCTCGCCGTCGAAGCAGGACAAGTCCACCACCAAGCCGGTACGTTCGCTGAGCTCCACCAACCACGGCGCAGCGCTTTCCACCACCTGGCGCTTGAAGCGTTGCTGGGTATCGCCAAACAAACGCCGGGCACGCAGGCGGTAACGCCGATCGCTCAGGCCGCGGTAGACCCAACCCTGTTCCTGCAAGGTCAGCAACATGCGCGACACCGTGGCCTTGGGCAGCTGCGTGAGGTAGTGCAGTTCTTCCAGCCCCAGCGCCTGGTGCTCGCCCAGCAACTCGACGATTGCCAGTGCGCGCTCAACCGAGCGTACCGTGCCTGTCTCCATGTTCGATCTCCCTATTGCCGGTGGATGATCTTTTTTACACAGCAAGATACAGGCCCGGTCACGGTTCAGCCGGCGGTTGCCAGGCACGCCGGCGGCCGGCGCTGCACCCATTGGGTCAGCTGTTCATGGGCATAGGCCAATTGCAGCACGGCTCGGTCGGCCTGGGCCGGGCCGATGATTTGCAGGCCCATGGGCAAGCCCTGGGGGTTGAAGCCCACCGGGATGCTCATGCTCGGCAAACCGGCGAGTGTCGGACCGATCACCACCTCCATCCAGCGGTGATAAGTGTCCATTTCGCGCCCGCCAACGAGGCGTGGCCAAGGCTGTTGTGCATCGAAAGGGAACACTTGGGCGGTGGGCAACAGCAGAAAATCGTAACGTTCAAACAACTTGGCCAGGGCCCGATACCACTCGCTGCGATCCACCGACGCCTGGTACACCTGCTGGGCACTCAGGCCCTGGCCGCCCTCCACTTCCCATTGCGCTTCAGGCTTGAGCAGCGCGCGTTTCCTGGGGTTGGCATAGGCCGCGCCGAGGTTGCCGTGCACCAGCCAATGGCGGTGTACCAGCCAGCAGCGCCACAGACGCGCCATTGAAAATTCCGGCTGGCAGCTTTCTACTCCGCAGCCAAGCTCGGCGAAGTCACCCAGCGCCGTTTCGCACAGGCTCATCAGGCCGTCTTCCATCGGCAGATAACCGTTGTAGTCACCCAGCCAACCGAGGCGCACGCCGTTGAAGTCGCGTTGCAACGGCTGGCCCAGCACAGCGGGATCGTCTCGGGATGACAACGGCGCCCGGGGGTCGTAACCGGACTGAATGCTCAGCAGACGCGCCACATCCGTTACGCTGCGCCCCATCGGGCCTTCGGTGCCCAGTTGCTGCACGAACAGCTCCGGCATCGGCCCGTGGGGCACACGGCCCTGGGACGGGCGCAAGCCGAACACGTTATTGAACGCCGCCGGGTTACGCAGCGAGCCCATCATGTCGCTGCCGTCGGCCACCGGCAACATCCGCAGCGCCAGGGCCACCGCCGCTCCGCCACTGCTGCCACCCGCCGCCAGGCGTGGGTCATAGGCATTGCCGGTGGTGCCAAACAGCGTGTTGTAGGTGTGAGAGCCCAGGCCGAACTCCGGCACGTTGGTCTTGCCGATGATGATCGCGCCACTGGCCCGCACTCGCGCCACGCTGATGGCATCTTCGTTCGGTACATGCTCGGCGAACAGCGGCGAGCCCAAGGTGGTGCGCAAGCCTTGGGTCGCCGCCAGGTCCTTGATGGCCTGGGGCATGCCATGCATCCAGCCGCGGGATTGGCCCTGGTCCTGCTCATGATCGCAGGCCCTGGCCTCAGCCAGCACAGCGTCGCTGTCGCGCAACGACACCAGTGCATTCACACGGGGATTGAAACGCTGGATCTGCGCCAGGTACGCCTGCATCACCTCTTCGCACGACACCTGCCGCCCATGAATCGCCTGTGACAGTTGCGTGGCATCCCAATCGACAATACTCAAGGCTTCACCTCTCTGGAAAACGGCAGCGGCTTGCTCGCCCGCGGAGCCTCGCGCATGCAGTAGGTGCCGAGCAGCGTCAGCACGCACGCGAACAATACATAGAAGGACGGCGCCACCGGGGTGCCCAGTACCTTGCTCAGCCAAGTGACGATCAACGGCGCAAAACCGCCGAACACCATCACCGCCACGTTATACGCCACCGATACGCCGGTCGAGCGTACCTCGATGGGAAACTGCTCGGCCAATGCCGTCGGCGCCGGGCCGAAGAACCCGCCAATGGCCGTGCACAGCATCACCTGCATCACCAGCAAACGCTCGATGGACGGCGCGGCAGCCACCCACACATATAGCGGGTAGACCATTACGAAGAATGCCAGGGTGAAGGCCATCAACACCGGTCGCCGCCCCAGGCGATCCGAGAGCAAACCGGACAACGGGATCACCACGGTCATCAGCGCCACCGCAAACATCTGCACCATCAGTACCTGGTCCAGCGGCAGGCCGAGGTTCTTGTGGGCGAAGGTCGGCATGTTCACCAGCACCACGTAGAACGACACCGTCGCGCCGCAGGCCAGGCCCATCGACACCAGGATGCTGCGCCGATACTCACGCAGCACCTGCATCAGGCTCGGCGCCGGGCCGCTGGCATTTTTACGCGCCTGGATAAACTCTTCCGGGTCTTCCATGTGCCGCCGAATCCACAACCCCACCGGGCCGATCAGCAAGCCCAGCACAAACGGCAGGCGCCAGCCCCACAGGTCGAGGGTTGCGGGAGAGAAGAAGTGCGTGACCAGCGCCACCATCGCCGCGCCACCAAATACCGCCAGGCACTGCCCTACCAATTGCCAGGAACCATACAAACCCTTGCGATGGGCCGGGGCGCTCTCCACCAAAAAGGCCGTGGCGCTGGCATATTCACCGCCGGTGGCAAAGCCTTGAAGCATCCGCGCCACCACAATCAGCAACGGTGCACCCATGCCGATCGCGGCGTAGTTCGGCGCGAAGGCGATCAGCGCGATAGACACTGTCATCAGCCGGATAATCAACTGCATCGCGGCTTTGCGGCCTTTGCGATCGGCATAAATACCCAACAGGATGCCGCCCACCGGACGCATGAAAAAGCCCACGCCAAAGGTGGCCAGGGCCATCAGCAGCGACGCGTACTCGTCTTCCGAGGGGAAGAACTGCCGGGCGATGATACTGGCGAGAAAGCCGTAGACGATGAAGTCATACCATTCCAACGCGTTGCCGATCACGGCCGCCACCACTTGGCGGGTGCGCGAAACGCCGGGTTTTGCAGTCTGCATGAGGATCACTCCGTTCAACCGATCAGGGAAAGGGTCCAGCGGCAGAAAAAGGCGTTGCTGTAGGAGCGAGCTTGCTCGCGAAAATCGTCAACGATGACGCAGCGCTTTCAGGGAGCCCGTGTCGCCTGTGGGTTTTTCGCGAGCAAGCTCGCTCCTACAAGGGTTTGAGCCAGCTCTCGGCCAGCGCGCCCCAGTAGGCTGCGCCGGTCAGCAGGATGTCGTCGTTGAAGTCATAGGCGGGGTTGTGCACCATCGGCCGCGACACGCCGTTGCCGATAAACAGGTAACTGCCGGGGCAGCGCTGCAGCATCCAGGCGAAGTCTTCGCTGCCCATCAGCGTGCGGGTGTTGCCGTCCACGGCGTCGGCACCGAGCAAGGCCACGCCGACCTGGCGGGCAAACTCGGTTTCTTCGGCATGGTTGACCAGCACGGGATAGGCCGGGCGGTGTTCGATCTGCACGGTGCAGCCGAAGCTGGCGGCCTGGGTCTGGATGATCGCGTTGACCCGTTCCAGCATGTGTTCGCGCACCTTGGGGTTGAGCGCGCGCAGGCTCAGGCGCAGTAAGGCTTGCTGGGGAATCACATTGGCGGCTTGGCCGGCTTGAAGCGCGCCGACTGTGACAACGGCGGCTTCCTGGGTGTCGATATTGCGCGCGACTACTGTCTGCAAAACCATGACCATACTGGCCGCCGCCACCAGTGGATCGACGGTAAGGTGCGGCATGGAACCGTGGCCGCCGACGCCTTCGAGGGTCACGGTGAGCAAGTCCTGGGACGCCATCATCGGGCCAACTCGCAAGCCCAGATGCCCCGCCGGCAAGCCCGGCATATTGTGCATGCCGAACAGCCCATCACAGGGAAAACGCTCCAGCAAACCGTCCGCCAACATCGCCTCGGCACCGCCCTGGCCTTCTTCAGCAGGCTGAAAAATCAGGTTCAAGGTACCGTCAAATTGCCGCGTCGCCGCCAGGTAGCGTGCAGCGCCCAGCAACATGGTGGTGTGACCGTCATGCCCGCAAGCGTGCATGCAACCGGCGTGCTGGCTGGTGTAGGAAGCACCGGTGTTTTCGATGATGGGCAAGGCGTCCATGTCGGCACGAATGCCCAGGGTGCGTGGGCTGCTGCCGTTGCTCAACACACCGACCACACCGGTCTTGCCGATGCCGGTGTGTACCTCGTAACCCCACTCCTTAAGTGACTGTGCGACCAGCGCTGACGTGCGGTTCTCTTCAAAGCCGAGTTCAGGATGGGCGTGGATGTCGTGACGCACAGCGTGCAAGTCGCTGGCGACGTCGCTGAGCCAATCCAGAATATGCTGGTGGGGGCGCATGGTGATTCTCCTCACAGGCGGGTGGTCCCGTTCTTGTTGGTGACACATCGACAGCTAAGCGCGATGTGCGCGTGAGGACAATCAAAGGTGGTTCCACTCTGTGGAACCTCAGGGCCGAGCCTTTTTCCGTGAGCCCAGCAGAGGATCCAAATGGGGGAACTGGCTTGCCTGCTCCCACAGAGGAGTGAGTGTGTCAGGGAGTCAGGCGACAGCCTTGGCGGTTGCCCAGCCACCTTGCCGTATGTGTGCGCCCCAAACCACTCGCCGTCACTTCACTGCGCTCCGGCGTGTCGATAAACGCACTGATGGGCACGTATTGCTTCACATACCCCAGGCAATACGACGCCGGGTTGTTCTCCACGTACCGGCACGAGCAATACTCCTTGGCGGTGTACGCTGCGATGATGTCGGGGAAGGCTTGCAGGTTGACGCGCTCATGCCACATCCAGCCCAACAGGCCAAGCAACAGCAGTAGAAAAAAGCGGGTAACCACCCGACGGCGAATCATGACCGCACCGCCGCCAGCACGCGTTTGAGCAGTTCGTTATGCCGATAACTGCCATCGCGATCATCGCCATAACGCACGATGACCAGGTGTTCGCCGGGCAGCACAAACAGTGCCTGGCCCCAGTGCCCAAGTGCAGCGAAGGTGTCGGCCGGCGCGTCGGGCCAGGGTTGGGGCGTGCCCTTGTTGAGCCACCAGTGCCCGCCCGGTACCGCTTCATCCTGGCCCGCCTGGAATTTATCGAAAGGCTGCCGATTGAAAGCCACCCACTCTTTGGGCAGCAACTGTTGCTCGCCCCAACGCCCATCCCGTTCCATCAGTAGCCCGACCCGCGCCAGATCACGGGCGGTGAGGTAGGCATAGGACGAGGCGACAAAGGTTTCGTCGGCATCGGTTTCCCACGTCGCGGTGCGAATGCCCAACGGCTTGAACAACGCATCCCACGGATAGCTCATGTATGCCTTGTGACCCAGCATCCCTTTAAGCACAGCGGACAGAATATTGCTGTCGCCACTGGAATACCGGAACGCCTGGCCGGGTTCGGCGGCGGCCTTGGTATCGGCGGCAAATTGCGCCATGTCGGCGCGGCCCCGGGTGTAGAGCATCGCCACCACAGAAGACTTCAACGGGGCGTATTCATAGTCCTCCTGCCAATCCAGCCCCGAAGCCCAGTGCAGCAAGTCGGCCATGCTTACCTTGGGGTGCTGTTTCATCGGCGGATAGAAGCGTGCGGCCGGGTCGGTGAGTTTGAAACGGCCCTCACCGTAGGCTACGCCCAGCACGGTGGCCATCAGGCTTTTGCTCACCGACCAGGTCAGGTGCGGCGTGCTGGCGGTGGTAGGGGCGGCGTAGCGCTCATAGATGATTTCGCCATCGCGAATCACCAGCAGCGCGTCGGTGCGGATGCCTTCGCGCGTTTCATCATTGCGCGGTGCAAAAGCAAAATCTTCCAGCGCTTTAACAGCCGGGCCCGCCAATTGCGGACCATAGGCCCACTCTGTCGCCGGCCATTGTTCGGCGCAGGCATCAGTGGTTAAAACCAGCAAGGCAGCGCACAACAAACGTTTGACCATAAAGGATCACTCAGCGCATTCAAGCCCGCCAGCCTAGCCGAGACAAATGACGGTTTGGCGACGCCACCACCTTGCTGCTTGCGTTAACGCCCTGTGACTGCCCAGCAGGTTTTTTGAACCCGTAGGCCTCGTAAACCTGGGCTCCCGTAGGTGTCGCCCCGCCCCGCTTGCCCCAGCGCTCCTCGTTGCCATCAACAGAAACCGAAACGTGACTGCCAGATTGAAATACCCCCAGGCGCCCCTTTGCCAGTTCCTCGGGAGGCACTTGCTCGACCTGCTCCCACAAGCCCAACCGTTTGAAGGCGTACTCGATACTGCCGCCATTGTTCAAGATATCCAGCGCGCGAGCGTAGTCTCCCGCCCCACTGGCATGGCTTTGCTCCTGAAAACGCTTTGCCGCAACGGCCACGATAAAGTTGGCATAGATAGCGGTCTGAATGTTCTGGCACTTGAGCTTTGCCGCCTCTGCTGCTTGTTTCACCTCAGCCTTGCTCAGCGAAGTGGTATCACCATTTCGCAGGGTAATCAGATAGCCATGCCGGGTTTCACGTACTTTTTTGAAAATATCCGTAGGTTTTTCGCCGAACTGCATCATCGCCATCTTGATAACCGCCACGATGGTGCAGTTATCGCGGCTCCACTGACTGAATCCGCCCCAGATGTTCCCAGGCTTTTGCCCAGGGTGGGCATTTACCGGTTTGTACTGGTAATGAGGTGCCGCCCGCCAGTTCGGCTGTACGCCGATGGTGCGCCCATAGGTGCGCCCGTCTTTGCTACGAATACCGGTGAAGCCTTCGATAGGCCACTGCACCAAGGCTGGCGCGGGCTGGTAATTCCATCCAGCGATCGAATTTGAGCTGATAGGTGAAACAGCCATGCATGCTCCCAATGTCGCAGGGTCGCGTTAATAGGTTTGTCTACCTTTTGTGGCCCGAACGCTAATCAGGTTCCACTTGGCCTATAGGGCCTCAACCTTCTGCTGCCGAGAAAGAATGAGGCGACATTGCCCTCCCTATCCCGCTGGCCTGTCATCCAACCGTCACCGTAACTTCATGGAGATGACACCGAGGCTACATAGCCTGACTTTGGACAACAAAGTCGACTGGCCGCAACCTGGCCGGCACCCGGAGACTCGCTATGACTCAGATCGCCCGCATCAGCGACAAAGGCAATGAACGCCGTCTGCAAGCCGAACGCCTGGTGGGCGCCAAGGCTTTGCAGGAAGCCCAGGCCCTGCGGTTCAACGTGTTCAGCGGCGAGTTCAACGCCAAGCTGAAAGGCGCGGAACTGGGCCTGGACATGGATGACTATGATGTTCACTGCAGCCACATCGGCGTGCGGGACTTGAACAGCGGTCGACTCGTCGCCACCACCCGTTTACTCGACCACCAGGCCGCCAGCACCCTGGGCCGGTTCTACAGCGAAGAAGAATTCAGCCTGCATGGCCTGCTGCACTTGCAGGGCCCGATCCTGGAAATCGGCCGCACCTGCGTCGACCCGGCCTACCGCAACGGCGGCACCATCGCGGTGCTCTGGGGCGAGTTGGCCGAAGTGCTCAACCAGGGCGGCTACAGCTACCTGATGGGCTGCGCGAGCATCCCGATGCACGATGGCGGCATCCAGGCTCACGCAATCATGCAGCGTTTGCGCGAACGCTACCTGTGCAACGAACACCTGCGCGCCGAACCGAAAAAACCATTGCCGGCCCTGGACTTGCCGTCCAACGTCATCGCTGAAATGCCACCGCTGCTCAAAGCCTATATGCGCCTGGGCGCGAAGATCTGCGGCGAGCCGTGCTGGGATGAAGATTTCCAGGTGGCCGATGTGTTCATCCTGCTCAAGCGCGATGAGTTGTGCCCGCGGTATGCCCGGCACTTCAAGGCGGCGATGTGATGAACCGCCTGCGCATCTACGGGCGCATCGCCCGCGTGCTGATGGTGGTGGCGCTGGGGTTGAGCATGGCCAGTGTGTTTGGCCTGTTCGAGCGTCTGGGTGTGGCCAACTCGATGGTGCGGCGACAGCGTTGGTCGCGGTTCTTTATGGCACGACTGACCAACGCCCTGCCCTTTCGCGTAACGGTACACGGTGAGCTGCCGCAAGCGCCGATGCTGTGGGTGAGCAATCACGTGTCCTGGACCGACATTCCACTGTTGGGCATGGTTACGCCGCTGTCGTTTTTGTCCAAGGCCGAGGTGCGCACCTGGCCGGTGGCTGGCTGGTTGGCGGCCAAGGCCGGCAGCCTGTTCATCCGTCGCGGGGCAGGTGACAGCCAGTTGATCCGCAAGCAGATGACCCGCCATCTGGAGCAACAGCACCCGCTGCTGATGTTCCCCGAGGGCACCACCACCGACGGGCGCAGCCTGCGTACTTTTCACGGGCGCTTACTGGCCAGTGCGATCGATGCTGACGTATCGCTGCAACCGGTGGCGATTCGTTATCTGCGTGACGGTGGGGTTGATCCGCTGGCGCCGTTCATTGGCGATGATGATTTGCTGTCGCACTTGATGCGCTTGTTTTCCAACGATCAGGGTGACGTGGAGATTCATCTGCTCAAGCCGATTGCCTGCGCCGGGCAGGAACGCGCGGCCTTGGCGTATCAGGCGCAGCAGGCGGTGCAGAAGGCGTTGTTTGGCCCGGTGCCGGAAGCCGAGCAAGTGGCTGCTCGACCTGCGTTCGCGGCATAAAGCGGGCACAGTCATATGTGGGAGGGAGCAAGCCCCCACCCACATTTAGACATCGGTGGTCAGTTGGATCTGCGCAAATCTCTGCAATTGGGGATAGAACACCTGGAAATCTTCACTTAACGGCTTATAAAGCTCGCGCAACTCGTGCATCGCAAATCCGAGTGCCTGCGGGTCAGTCAGCCGCCGCGAAATCCCGCGCAACACCTGCTCCATCACCGCAAATTCGCGATACGAACCCAACCAGTCATCCGCCGCCATATACGGCGCAATCTGCGCCAGCCGCCCCGGCAACGCGGGTTCGGCCGCCAGCACCCGATACACCTGCGAGGTAAATCGCTCCAGAGGCTGGTCGGCATACAGCGCCCAATCTCGCGCCAGGCAATGGTCGAAAAACACATCGAGGACGATCCCGGCATAGCGCCTGCGGGTCAGGCTAAAGCGCGACAACGCCTCGCCCACCAACGGATGGCTATCGGTAAAGCGGTCGATGGAGCGATGCAGCTGAATCGCCGCTTCGATTTGCGGGCTGAACTGGCCCTGCAGGCGGCCTTTGACGAAGTCGCCATAAAGGCTGCCCAGCAGTTGTGCAGGAAGTTGGCCGCCCAAGTGCAGATGTGCGAGATAATTCATGTCGCGCAGTCTAACACTGCCGCACACATATCGTTATAACCCGATATACCGATTCGAACTGGTCTCAGACCAAAATCATATTGGTATATCGGGATGCGACGATTTAAAGTTCGCCTCATCGCGATATAACGCTTACGACACCGAGCACCCTGCCATGTCCATCGACCTCGACGAAATAATAAAAGCCCTGGCGCACCCAGTACGACGAGACATCCTCACCTGGCTCAAAGACCCGAAAGTGCAATTCCCCGAGCAACTGCACAACCACGAGTACGGCATCTGTGCCGGGCAGATCGACCAGCGCTGCGGCTTGTCCCAGTCGACCGTGTCGGCGCACCTGGCGACTTTGCAACGAGCGGGGTTGATCAGTAGCCAGAAGGCCGGGCAATGGCACTTTTTCAAACGCAATGAGGAAACGATCCAAGCCTTCCTCACGGCGCTCATAACCGAACTCAGCGCACCGCAATAACCAAGGAAACGCAAATGCCCCTCTCGCTCCTCATACTGGCCCTGAGCGCCTTCGCCATCGGCACCACTGAGTTCGTCATCATGGGGCTGCTGCCCGATGTCGCGGCGGACCTGGGTGTGTCGATTCCCGGCGCCGGCTGGCTGGTCACCGGCTACGCTCTGGGCGTGGCCATCGGCGCGCCGTTCATGGCACTGGCCACCGCCAGGCTGCCACGCAAGGCCGCCCTGGTAGCGTTGATGGGCATCTTCATTGTCGGCAACCTGCTTTGTGCCATAGCCAGTGACTACAACGTACTGATGTTCGCCCGCGTCGTCACCGCGCTGTGCCACGGTGCCTTCTTCGGGATCGGCTCCGTGGTAGCGGCCAACCTGGTACCAGCCAATAAACGCGCTTCGGCGGTAGCCTTGATGTTCACCGGGTTGACCCTGGCTAACGTGCTCGGCGTACCGTTGGGCACAGCATTGGGCCAGCAAGCCGGCTGGCGCTCGACCTTTTGGGCGGTGACCGTGATTGGCGTGATCGCCCTGATCGGCCTGATCCGCTTCCTGCCCGCCAAACGTGACGAAGAAAAACTCGATATGCGCGCCGAACTCGCGGCCCTCAAGGGCGCCGGCATTTGGTTGTCGCTGAGCATGACGGCACTGTTCGCCGCCTCCATGTTCACCCTCTTCACCTACGTGGCCCCACTGCTGGGTGATGTCACCGGTGTGTCGCCCAAAGGCGTGACCTGGACCCTGCTGTTGATCGGCCTGGGCCTCACGCTGGGCAACATCATCGGCGGCAAACTGGCCGACAAGCGCCTGGCAGCCACCCTGATCGGCGTATTCATCAGCATGGCGGTGGTGTCCACGGTGTTGAGCTGGACCAGCGTTGCGCTGATACCAAGCGAAATCACCCTGTTCCTGTGGGCCACCGCTTCGTTTGCCGCCGTACCGGCGTTGCAGATCAACGTGGTGACCTTCGGCAAGGCCGCTCCCAACCTGGTGTCCACCCTGAACATCGGTGCCTTCAACATCGGCAACGCCCTCGGCGCCTGGGTCGGCGGCAGCGTGATTGCCCACGGCTTCGGCCTGACCAGCGTGCCACTGGCTGCCGCCGTCCTGGCCATCCTCGCCTTGCTCGTGACCCTCCTCACTTTCCGTCAGGGCGGCAATGCCGACCTGGCCCCCGCGACCCACTGATCAACTTAAAGACAAAGGTGTTTTCCCATGACGACTATTTTCGATCCGATCACACTGGGCGACCTGGAGCTGTCGAACCGCATCATCATGGCGCCGCTGACCCGCTGCCGTGCAGATGAAGGCCGCGTGCCCAACGCGCTGATGGCCGAGTACTACGTGCAGCGCGCATCCGCCGGGCTGATCCTCAGCGAAGCCACCTCCGTGACGCCCATGGGCGTGGGCTACCCGGACACGCCGGGCATCTGGTCCAACGACCAGGTGCGTGGCTGGGCCAACATCACCAAAGCCGTGCACGGCGCGGGCGGCAAGATCTTCCTGCAACTGTGGCACGTGGGTCGCATCTCCCACGAGTCGTACCTGAACGGCGAAACTCCGGTAGCGCCAAGCGCGATCCAGCCTAAAGGCCACGTCAGCCTGGTGCGGCCACTGGCCGATTACCCTACCCCGCGAGCCCTGGAAACCGCTGAAATCGCAGACATCGTCGACGCTTACCGCGTGGGCGCCGAAAACGCCAAGGCCGCAGGCTTTGACGGCGTGGAAATCCACGGAGCCAACGGCTACCTGCTTGACCAGTTCCTGCAAAGCAGCACCAACCAGCGCACCGACAACTACGGTGGTTCCCTGGAAAATCGTGCGCGTCTGCTGCTGGAAGTCACCGACGCCGCCATCGAAGTCTGGGGCGCTGGCCGCGTCGGTGTGCACCTGGCACCGCGCGCCGACTCCCACGACATGGGCGACGCCAACCTGGCCGAAACCTTTACCTACGTCGCCAGCGAACTGGGCAAGCGTGGCATCGCCTTTATCTGCTCGCGTGAAAAAGAAGGTGCGGACAGCCTTGGCCCACAGCTGAAAAAAGCCTTCGGCGGTGTATACATTGCTAACGAACGTTTCACCAAAGACAGCGCCAATGCCTGGCTGGCGGCGGGCAAGGCGGATGCGGTGGCCTTCGGCGTGCCATTCATTGCCAACCCGGACCTGCCGGCGCGCTTGAAGGCGGATGCGCCGTTGAATCAGGCGCACCCGGAAACCTTCTACGGTAAAGGGCCGGTGGGTTATATCGACTACCCGACGCTGCCGATCTAACGTCATCCGCAAATACTGTAGGAGCGAGCTTGCTCGCGAAAAACTCACAGGCGCCGCGTTCATTCAGCAAGCACGCGTTATCGTTGACGTTTTTCGCGAGCAAGCTCGCTCCTACAGTGTCAGGGGCAAGTCCCCCTCCCACATTTGTGCCTGTATGTACCCCTTGGAAACATCGCTTCACAGAACGGCAACAATATCGCTACAAAATACTTAGCCGACTACCTATCAACTGCCCGCCAGCCCGTATATAAAGTCCCCCCACAAATCAGGCAGAAGGACGATTGACCATCCTTAGGCTTTACTGTTGACACAACTGGTCGCAATTACGCATTTTGTCTCAATTGCGCAGGCTGGGGCTCAGGCGCAGCATGTCCAGCCCTATATCAGCCCAGCGCTCGGCGTCCTGATGCAATTGAAAACTGTCAGGCACCAGCAGCCACTGGCCGATCAACCCGTGGATAAAGGCATGAATACACACAGCCCCGCGGGTGGTATCCAGCGTGGCTGGAAGTTGCCCGCGATGGACCGCGTTACGCAACGTCAAGCCGATGCGCAGGTTGCACTCAAGGGTGTGGGTCTGGCGTTGGCGGCGCATGTCACACATTTCATCGGTGAACTCGCACTTATGAAACAGAATCTCGTTGATGCGCCGGGTTTTCGGGTCCAGGGCCACTTCATGGTAGAGATGAATCAGCAGCTTGCGCATACAGCCCAACGGGTCGGCTTCATCCTCGCTTTCACTGGCCCGCGCCAGCTCGTCCAGGGGTTCGTGCAACGTGTCGAGCAGTGCCTGAAGCAAGTCGGACTTGTTACTGAAGTGCCAGTAGATAGCCCCGCGCGTCACCCCTGCCAGCGTGGCGATGTCCGCCAGGGTAGTGCGCGCGACGCCACGCTCATAAAAGGCTTGCTCGGCGGCTTGGAGAATCTGGCTGCGCGTTTCCTGAGCTTCCTCTTTGGTGCGACGAACCATGGCAGTAAAACCTCAATCGGGACACTGTGGATGGTACTTGACCATCATCTGAATAATTGTGGGACGACGCCGTCTTGGGCGCCGAACGTACTAGAATCGAGGCTTGTGGCAGTGCTTTGTCAACATTGCGCCAAGCCTGTCAAGAGTTTACAAACAACCATGAACGTAAGTATATTGCGTAGCAAGCTACTTATCCACTCACAGCTTGTTTTTTACCCTTCCACACTTCTTGTGCGCACTCTGCGCGCCTGACCCGAGGATCTTCATGCAACTTAAGCCAGCTGTTACCGCTCTGGTCACTGCCGTCGCCCTGGCATCGCTGCTCAGCGGATGTAAAAAGGAAGAAGCGGCACCGCCCGCTCAAACCCCTCAGGTCGGCGTGGTCACTCTTCAACCGCAAGCCTTCACCCTGACTACCGAGTTGCCAGGCCGCACCACGGCCTATCGCATCGCGGAAGTGCGGCCTCAGGTCAACGGCATCATTCTCAAGCGCCTGTTCAAGGAAGGCGCCGACGTGAAGGAAGGGCAGCAGCTCTACCAGATCGACCCGTCGGTGTATGAAGCCACCCTCAAAAGCGCACAAGCCAGCCTGTCCCAGACCAAGTCCATCAGCGACCGCTACAAGCAGTTGGTCGATGAACAGGCCGTCAGCCGTCAGGAATACGACACCGCGGTCTCCAACCGCATGACCGCCGAAGCAAACGTTCAAACCGCCCAGATCAACGTGCGCTATACCAAAGTGTTTGCGCCGATCTCCGGGCGCATTGGTCGTTCTGCAGTGACCGAAGGCGCACTGGTCAGCAATGGCCAGGCCGATGCGATGGCCGTGATTCAGCAACTGGACCCGATCTACGTCGACGTTACGCAGTCCTCGGCTGAAATGCTGAAACTGCGCCGCGACCTGGAAAGCGGTCAGCTGGAGAAAGCCGGCGAAAATGCGGCCAAGGTCAAGCTGACCCTGGAAGACGGCACGCCTTACGCTCAGGACGGCAAGCTGGAGTTCTCCGAAGTGTCGGTCGACCAGACCACCGGTTCCGTGACCCTGCGCGCCGTGTTCCCCAACCCTGACCATGTGCTGCTGCCAGGCATGTTTGTGCACGCTCAGCTGCAAGCGGGTGTGAACAGCAAGGCCATTCTCGCTCCGCAACAAGGCGTGACCCGTGACCTGCGCGGCATTCCGACGGCGCTGATCGTGAACAAGGACAACAAGGTCGAGCAACGCGAACTGGTTGCCAACCGCACTGCCGGTGCCTACTGGCTGGTGGAAAAAGGCCTGGACGCCGGTGACCGCGTGATCACCGAAGGCCTGCAATTCATCAAGCCGGGTATCGAAGTCAAGGTCAAGGACGCCGACAACGCCAAACCCGCCGGTACTGCTGCAGCGCCTGCTGCCGCTGCTGGTCAAGGGGAGTAATCCATGTCGAAATTTTTTATCGACCGTCCCATTTTCGCCTGGGTAATTGCCCTGGTGATCATGCTGGTCGGGGCACTGTCGATCCTGAAGTTGCCCATCAACCAATACCCGGCCATTGCGCCGACGGCCATTGATATCCAGGTGACCTACCCAGGCGCGTCCGCACAAACCGTGCAGGACACCGTGGTGCAGGTCATCGAGCAACAGCTCAACGGTATCGACAACCTGCGTTACGTCGCCTCGGACAGTAACTCCGACGGCAGCATGACCATCACCGCGACGTTCAACCAGGGTACCAACCCGGATATCGCCCAGGTCCAGGTGCAGAACAAGCTGAACCTGGCCACCCCGCTGCTGCCGCAAGAAGTGCAGCAACAGGGTATCCGCGTGACCAAGTCGGTGAAGAACTTCCTGATGGTGATCGGTCTGGTGTCCGAAGACGGCAGCATGACCAAGGACGACCTGTCCAACTACATCGTGTCCAACATCCAGGACCCGATTTCCCGTACCTCGGGTGTGGGTGACTTCCAGGTCTTCGGTTCGCAGTACGCCATGCGTATCTGGCTCGACCCGGCCAAGCTGAACAACTACCAGCTCACGCCGGTGGATGTCAGCAACGCCATCAAGGCGCAGAACGTGCAGGTGGCCACCGGTCAACTGGGCGGTTTGCCTGCCCTGCCCGGCACTCAGCTGAACGCCACCATCATCGGCAAGACGCGCCTGCAAAGCGCTGAAGAGTTCGCCAAGATCCTGATGAAGGTCAACACCGACGGTTCCCAAGTCCGCTTGGGCGACGTCGCACGTATCGAACTGGGCGGCCAGAACTACAGCATCAGTGCACAGTTCAACGGCAAGCCGGCTTCCGGTATGGCGATCAAGCTGGCGGCCGGTGCCAACGCTCTGGACACCGGCAAGGCCATCCGCGAAACAGTGAAGTCCCTGGAGCCGTTCTTCCCGCCTGGCATGAAGGCGGTGGTGCCGTATGACACCACCCCGGTCGTGACCGAGTCGATCTCCGGCGTGGTTCACACCCTGATCGAAGCGATCGTGCTGGTGTTCCTGGTGATGTTCCTGTTCCTGCAGAACTTCCGCGCCACCATCATTACCACCATGACCGTACCGGTGGTATTGCTGGGTACCTTCGGGATCCTGGCGGCGTGCGGCTTTACCATCAACACCCTGACCATGTTCGGCATGATCCTGGCCATCGGCTTGCTGGTGGACGATGCCATCGTGGTAGTGGAAAACGTCGAACGGGTCATGGCCGAGGAGCACCTGTCACCCAAGGAAGCGACGATCAAGTCCATGGGCCAGATCCAGGGCGCACTGGTGGGTATTGCCCTGGTACTGTCGGCGGTATTGCTGCCGATGGCGTTCTTCGGTGGCTCCACTGGTGTGATCTACCGCCAGTTCTCCATCACCATTGTTTCGGCGATGGCGTTGTCGGTACTCGTAGCCCTGATCTTCACCCCCGCCTTGTGCGCCACCATGCTCAAGCCGATTGATCCGGAAAAACACGGCCAGCCCAAGCGCGGCTTCTTTGGCTGGTTCAACCGCACCTTCGACAGCGGCGTACTCAAGTACGAGCGCGGCGTGGGCAACATGATCAAGCACAAGATCCCGGCGTTCCTGGTGTATGTGCTGATCCTGGCCGGCATGATCTGGATGTTCACCCGTATTCCAAGCGCATTCCTGCCAGAGGAAGACCAGGGCGTGATCTTCGCCCAGGTGCAGACACCGGTAGGCTCTTCGGCTGAACGTACGCAAAAGGTCATCGACGACATGCGCGCCTTCCTGCTGCATGACAAGGAAGGCGAGCCAGGCGAAGGCAAGTCGGTGAACTCGGTGTTTACCGTTAACGGCTTCAACTTCGCCGGTCGTGGCCAGAGCTCGGGCCTTGCGTTCGTAATGCTCAAGCCGTGGGACGAGCGCGACTCGACCCAATCGGTATTCGAAGTCGCCAAGCGTGCCCAGGGTTACTTCTTCGGGGCCTTCAAGGACGCCATGGTATTTGCCATCGTGCCGCCTTCGGTTCTGGAATTGGGTAACGCCACCGGTTTCGACGTGTTCCTGCAAGACCAGGGTGGCGTAGGCCACGAGAAGCTGATGGCTGCGCGTAACCAGTTCCTGGGTGCGGCGGCGCAAAGCAAGGTGCTGGCGGGCGTACGTCCCAACGGCGTGAACGATGAACCGCAGTACGAGCTGACCGTCGACGACGAGAAAGCCAGTGCCCAGGGCATCAGCCTTGCCGATATCCAGCAGACCCTGGCCATTGCCCTGGGTGGCAGCTACATCAACGACTTCATCGACCGTGGTCGTGTGAAGAAGGTGTATGTGCAAGGTGACGCCGCCAGCCGCATGGCTCCGGAAGACCTGGACAAATGGTACGTGCGCAGCAACTCCGGGAAGATGGTGCCGCTGTCGGCCATCTCGTCGGGCCAGTGGATCTACGGCTCGCCCAAGCTCTCGCGTTACAACGGTGTAGCGGCGATGGAAATCCTCGGTACCCCGGCGCCTGGCTACAGTACCGGTGATGCGATGGCGGAAGTCGAGCGCATTGCCAAGGAACTGCCGGCCGGCATCGGCTACGCCTGGACCGGCCTGTCGTACGAAGAACGCCTCTCCGGCTCCCAGGCGCCTGCGCTGTACGCGCTGTCGCTGCTGGTGGTGTTCCTGTGCCTGGCGGCACTGTACGAAAGCTGGTCGATCCCGATCGCGGTGATTCTGGTGGTGCCACTGGGTGTGATCGGTGCATTGATCGCTACCAGTATGCGTGGCTTGTCCAACGACGTGTTCTTCCAGGTAGGCTTGCTGGTGACGGTGGGCCTGGCGGCGAAAAACGCCATCCTGATCGTGGAATTCGCCAAAGAGCTGCACGAGCAAGGCAAAGGCATCGTCGAGGCGGCTATCGAAGCGTCCCGGATGCGTCTGCGCCCGATCATCATGACATCCATGGCGTTCGTGCTCGGCGTACTGCCGCTGGCGATTTCCAGCGGTGCCGGCTCAGGCAGCCAGCACGCGATCGGTACCGGCGTAATCGGCGGTATGATCACCGCCACTGTACTCGCCATCTTCTGGGTGCCACTGTTCTATGCAACCGTGTCCTCGGCCGGCGAACGTAAAAAGAAAGACACTACTGAAACTCCTAAAGAGGCTGGCCAATGAGCAAGTCGCTACTTTCCCTAGCCGTCACGGCATTCGTGCTCAGTGGCTGCTCGCTGATACCTGACTATCAGCGCCCCGATGCGCCGGTGGCCGCACAGTTCCCGCAGGGGCCGGCGTATTCGTCGGCACAGGCGCCGAACCAGGCCGCTGCCGAGCAGGGCTGGAAGCAGTTTTTCCATGACCCTGCCCTGCAACAGCTGATCCAAACCGCGTTGGTGAACAACCGTGACCTGCGTGTCGCGGCCCTGAACATCGACGCCTACGCGGCGCAGTACCAGATCCAGCGTGCCGACCTGTTCCCGGCGGTATCGGCCACCGGTAACGGCAGCCGTTCGCGCACTCCTGCCAAGCTGTCACAGACTGGCGAATCAACCATCGCCAGCCAATACTCGGCGGGCCTGGGGATCAGTTCCTATGAGCTGGACCTGTTCGGTCGCGTGCGCAGCCTGAGTGAAGAAGCGCTGCAGAAGTACTTCGCCACTGAAGAAGCGCGGCGCAGTACCCAGATCAGCCTGGTGGCCAGTGTGGCCAATGCCTACCTGACCTGGCAGGCCGACAAGGAACTGCTCAAGCTGACCCAGGACACCCTTGGCGCGTTCGAGCAGAGCTTCAAGCTCACCTCGCGCAGCAACGAAGTCGGCGTGGCCTCGGCCCTCGACCTCAGCCAGGCGCGCACCTCGGTGGAAAACGCCCGTGTGCAACTGGCCCGTTACACCCGCCAGGTGGCTCAGGACGAAAACAGCCTGACCCTGCTGCTGGGCACCGGCCTGCCGGCGAATATCGCCAGCAAGCCGCTGTCCGATGACCTGCTCAGCGAAGTGCCGGCCGGGCTGCCATCGGACCTGCTGCAACGTCGTCCCGACATTGTGCAGGCCGAGTACAACCTCAAGGCGGCCAACGCCAATATCGGCGCGGCCCGTGCGGCGTTCTTCCCGAGCATCAGCCTGACGGCCAGTGCCGGTACCGCCAGCCCAACCCTGGGCGGCCTGTTCAAGGGCGGTTCGGGTACCTGGGCGTTTGCCCCGCAGATCAACATCCCGATCTTCAACGCCGGTAGCCTGCGCGCAAGCCTGGACTACTCGAAGATCCAGAAAGAGATCAACGTGGCCAACTACGAAAAAGCCATCCAGACCGGCTTCCAGGAAGTCTCCGACGGCCTCGCCGCCCGGCAGACCTACAAGCAGCAACTGGATGCCCAACGCGGCTTCGTCGAGGCCAACCAGGATTACTACCGCCTGGCCGAGCGTCGCTACCGCATTGGTGTCGACAGCAACCTGACCTTCCTCGACGCCCAGCGCCAACTGTTCAGTGCCCAGCAATCGCTGATCACCGACCGCCTGGCGCAGCTCACCAGCGAGGTCAACCTGTACAAGGCCCTCGGCGGTGGCTGGAACGAGCAGACCGCGAAGAACGAGCCATTGAAAGAACAAGCACCGCCATTGAAGTTGTTCTGATCGCGCGGGTCTAAAAAAACCGCTTCCCTTACCGGAAGCGGTTTTTTTATGTCATGCCGTTCTAATCATTATCAAAATAAGTTCATGTATGGATCTCAAGCTTAGAGCATCTGACCTCCATGTCCTTGCCATCATCCGTCGTCCAACCGAATGAAAAACTGGCATGGATCGAGGTCTCGCCAGACCCATCGCTGGAAATGCTTTTGACGCTCAAATTGCCCCAATATTCTTGCGGGGAATACTCGACATCGCTTTCAAGGCCAAACGTGGCACGGATAAGGCCTTCTCCAGGCCCGATGATGTAAGTCATATTCTCCTTCAGCTTGAACGCACGCTCTTCTCCATCACCGTCTGCCTCAAGGGTCAGTTCGTTTTTCGAGCCGGGGTTGCCTTCGATTCCCAACCGAATTCGTAACTGGTGACCCTCGATGTAGCTCAACTCAAAACTATCGAATTGAATTGGCACCGCTCTGATCAATTCCGCCTTGAACGTATTCGAGGACGTTAAAAACTCACCCATATCTGATCCAAAGCTCATGGAATTCACTCCCTGATCACGTAAAAAAGATACTGTCAGCCTTTTAGAAATAGGCGTATGAAATCAGAAGATCTACTGTTAACCCTGACAGTAGACAGCTAACCCTGCGCGCCGGAAGCTGACGAGTCGGGCGCCTCACAATTACGT
>NZ_JAEKCN010000036.1:0-23469 GCF_016405455.1 Pseudomonas sp. MF7453
GAGTTGTACGTGGGCGGCAAGGGGGTGGCGCGAGGTTATCTGAACCGCCCGGAGTTGACCGCCGAGCGCTTCCTGCGCGATCCGTTCAACCCCGGGCGCATGTACCGCACCGGCGACCTGGTGCGCTGGTTGCCGGATGGCACGCTGGACTACCTGGGGCGCAACGATGACCAGGTCAAAATCCGTGGCGTGCGTATCGAACTGGGCGAAATCGAAACCCGGCTCAACCAGTTGCCCGGCATCCTGGAAGCGGTGGTGTTGGTGCGTGAAGAGCGGCTGGTGGCCTACTTCACCGAAAACCCGCAACTTGACGCGCTGACGGTCGGCGAAATCCGCGCTCATCTGGTGGCGCAGTTGCCGGACTACATGGTCCCGGTCGCCTTCATGAAGCTCGACGCGCTGCCGCTGACCACCAACGGCAAGCTCGATCGCAAGACCTTGCCCGTGCCGGACATGGCCGCAGTGTTTACCCGCGAATACGCCGCGCCCCAGGGCGAGATCGAAACGGTGCTGGCGCAGATCTGGGCCGAGGTGTTGCAAGTGCAACGGGTCGGGCGGCGTGACCATTTCTTTGAGTTGGGCGGGCATTCGCTGCTGGCGATGCGCATGGTCTCCCAGGTCCGCCAGCGGCTGGGGGTGGAGTTGGCGCTGGGCGACCTGTTTGCCAACGCTGAACTGGCGGCGGTCGCCGAGCTGCTGGCCCAGGCCGGGCGCAGCACCTTGCCGGATATCCTGCCGGCCAATCGTGATGAACAGATGCCCCTGTCGTTTGCCCAGCAGCGCCTGTGGTTCCTGGCGCTGATGGAAGGCGCCAACACCGCCTATAACATTCCGATCGGCCTGCGTTTGCGTGGGCAGTTGCATGTACAGGCACTGCAACGGGCGCTGGCGCGGATCGTGGCGCGGCATGAAACCCTGCGCAGCCGCTTTGCCCAACACGGCGACCAGGCCCAGGTGCTGATCGTGCCGGCCGAGGAGGTGTTACCGCTGCAGGTGCAAGACTTGCGTCGCCACGCGCAACCGCAACAGGCGCTGGACGCGCTGATCCACGGCGAAGCCTCGGCCCCGTTCGACCTGGAGCGTGGCCCGTTGCTGCGCGGCCGCCTGGTGGTGATGGCCGACGATCACCATGTGCTGCTGCTGACCCTGCACCATATCGTCTCCGATGGCTGGTCCATGGGCGTGTTGACCCGTGAACTGATGGCGCTGTACCAAGCCTTCAGCCACGGCCAATCCGACCCGCTGCCGCCCTTGCCGATCCAGTACGCCGACTTTGCCGTGTGGCAACGCCTGTGGCTGAGCGGCGAAGTGCTGCACCGCCAAAGCAGCTATTGGCAGCAAACCCTGGCCGGCGCGCCGGCATTGCTGACCCTGCCCACCGATCGGCCGCGCCCGGCGCAGCAGGACTACGCCGGCAGCAGCGTCGAAGTGCGCCTGGATGAACGCCTTACTGCCGGGCTCAAGGCCTTGAGCCAGCGCCATGGCACCACCCTCTATATGACCTTGATGAGCGCCTGGGCTTCGTTGCTGGCGCGCTTGTCCGGGCAGCCGGAGCTGGTGATCGGCACGCCGGTGGCCAACCGCACGCGCGCCGAGGTGGAAGGGCTGATTGGCTTGTTCGTCAACACCCTGGCACTGCGCATCGACACCGGCGGCGAGTTGAGCACCGAGGCCTTGCTGGCTCGGGTCAAGGCGCTGACATTGGCGGCCCAGGCTCATCAGGATTTGCCCTTCGAACAAGTAGTGGAAATCACCCGACCGCCGCGCAGCCTGGCCCATAGCCCGCTGTTCCAGACCCTGCTGAGCTGGCAGGACAGCAGCGCGCCGACCCTGGCGCTGGGCGATCTGGCCCTGGAAGGCATCGTCGAAAACAGCCACTTCGCCAAGTTCGACCTGTCGCTGAACCTGGGGGAAGTGCAGGGCAGCATTCTTGGCGCGCTGGAATATGCCGTGGCGCTGTTCGATGAGTCGACGATGCGGCGTTACCTCGGCTACTTCACCCGCGTGTTGCAGGCCATGGTCGCTAACGACCAGGCCGTGCTGGCGCATGTGCCGCTGGTGGATGAACGCGAGCGCAAGCAATTGCTGGTGGATTTCAACGCGACCGCTGTGGGCTATGCGCTCGACCAGACCCTGCACGGCATGTTCGAAGCTCAGGTGCTGCGCACGCCGCAGGCCGTGGCGATAAAAGCCGGCGCGCAGCAACTGACCTACGCCGAACTGAACGCCCGCGCCAACCAGTTGGCCCACCACCTGCTAGCCCTCGGCGTGCAGCCACAGGCGCGAGTGGCGATTTGCGTGGAGCGGGGCCTGGAGATGGTCATCGGCCTGTACGCGATCCTCAAGGCCGGCGCCGCTTATGTGCCGCTGGACCCGGCGTACCCACTGGAGCGTATCGCCTACATGCTGCACGACAGCGCGCCAACGGTGGTGCTCGCTCAGGGCAGCACCCTCGGGCTGTTGGGCGAGCTGCCGGTGGTCGATCTGGACCAACCCACCTGGCAGCACCAGCCCATCACCAACCCGGCGGTGGCCGGGGTGGCCGCCTATGTGATCTACACCTCCGGTTCCACCGGCCAGCCCAAGGGCGTGATCAACGAACACCCCGGTGTGGTCAACCGCTTGCTGTGGATGCAGGACGAATACCGGCTCACTGCCGCTGATACGGTATTGCAGAAAACCCCGTTCAGCTTCGATGTGTCGGTGTGGGAATTCTTCTGGCCGTTGTTCACCGGCGCGCGTCTGGTAATGGCGCGCCCGGATGGGCATAAAGACCCCGAGTACCTGCGCCAGGTGATCGCGGCCGAATGCGTCACGACCCTGCACTTCGTGCCGTCGATGCTTGATGTATTCCTCGCCCACGGTGACGTCAGCCAGGCGGCCGGGCTGGTGCGCGTGATGTGCAGCGGCGAAGCCTTGCCGGGCAGCCTGGTGCGCCGCTTCAAGCAACAGTTGTCGGGCAGCCAACTGCATAATCTGTACGGCCCCACTGAGGCCGCGGTCGACGTCACCGCCTGGAACTGCGCAGGCCCCGACGTGCCGGACAATACTCCCATCGGCAAGCCGATCGCCAACACGCGCATGTATGTGCTGGACGGGCAGTTGCAGCCGGTGCCGTTGGGCGTGGTGGGCGAATTGTTTATCGCTGGGGTGCAGGTGGCACGGGGTTACCTCAACCGTGCCGAACTGACCGCCGAGCGTTTCCTCGATGACCCGTTTACCCCCGGGCGCATGTACCGCACCGGTGACGTCGGGCGCTACTTGCCGAACGGCAATCTCGAATACCTGGGGCGCAATGATGACCAGGTCAAGATCCGCGGCCTGCGTATCGAACTGGGGGAAATCCAGGCACGTCTGACCGAGCATCCGGCGGTGCAGGAAGCCGCGGTGATTGCCCGCGAGCAGCGCCTGATCGCTTACTACACCGGCGTGCCGAGCGAGATTGAAAACCTGCGCGCTCATCTGCTGTTGCACCTGCCGGAGTTCATGGTGCCGGCCAGCTTCGTGCATCTGGAGGCGCTGCCGCTGAGCCCCAATGGCAAGCTCGACCGCAAGGCATTGCCGGCACCGGGTCTGGAGGCATTGGTGGCGCGCGAGTACGAGGCGCCTCTGGGCGACACGGAAATCACCTTGGCCGCGCTGTGGGCCGAGTTGCTCAATGTGGAACGCGTGGGCCGGCACGACAACTTCTTCGAACTGGGCGGCCACTCGTTGCTGGCGGTCAGCCTGATGGGGCGTATGCGCGGCCTGGGGTTGTCGACGGACGTGAAAGTGCTGTTTGGTCAACCTACCTTGTCTGCCCTGGCGGCGGCTTTGGGCGGCGGGCGTGAAGTGGCGGTGCCGGCCAATGGCATTGCGGCCGATTGTGTGCGGATCACTCCCGACATGCTGGCGCTGGTCAGCCTGGATCAAGCGGCCATCGACCGCATTGTCGCCAGCATCCCCGGCGGCGCGGCCAATGTGCAGGATATCTACCCGCTGGCGCCGTTGCAGGCGGGCATTCTGTATCAGCATCGCGCCGTGCAGGGTGATGACGCCTATGTGTTACGGGCGCAGTTTGCTTTCGACACTCGCGTGCGCCTGGACGCCTTCGCCAGTGCGTTGCAGGCGGTGATTCAGCGCCATGACATCCTGCGCTCATCCTTGCATTGGGAGGGCCTGGAGGAACCGGTGCAGGTGGTGTGGCGCCACGCCCGGCTAAGCGTTGAGAGCGGGCCGCTGCCGCCACGCCTGGACCTTGGCCAGGCGCCGCTGATGCGGCTGGTGTACGCCGAGCAACCGCAGCGGGTGGTCGCGACGTTGCTGTTTCATCACCTGGTGATGGACCACGTTGCCCTGGACATCCTGCAGCACGAAATGCAGGCGTTTCTGCTGGGCACTCAAGACACGTTGGCCGCGTCCGTGCCGTATCGCAATTACGTGGCCCAGACCCGGTTGGGCGGCGAGGATCACGAGACATTTTTTCGCGAGATGCTCGGTGAGGTCGACGAGCCCACCGATGTGCCCAACCTGGGCGCCGAGGAAAACGTGCGCGTGGGTCTTGACCTGTCGTTGAGCCGGCGTTTGCGCAGCCAGGCCCGCCAGGCGGGCGTCAGTGCGGCCAGCGTGATGCATTTGGCCTGGGCCCACGTACTGGGCAAGGTCTGCGCGCGCGAGCAGGTGGTGTTCGGTACGGTGATGCTCGGCCGCTTGCAGGGCGGCGAAGGCGCCGAGCGGGCCATGGGCGTATTTATCAATACCTTGCCGCTGCGGGTCGACCTGGGGGAACACTCGGTGCTGACCGCACTGCGTACCACCCATGGGCGCCTGACCCAACTGCTCGGTCATGAACATGCGCCCCTGGCGTTGGCCCAGCGTTGCAGTGGCGTGCCGGTGGCGACGCCGTTGTTCAGCGTATTGTTCAACTATCGTCACAGCGCCCCCCAGGCCGGTGGCGTGGCCGAGGCGTGGCAGGGGATCGAGTTGTTCCAGGCCCAGGAGCACACGCACTACGGCGTGGCGGTCAGTGTGGATGACCTCGGTGAAGGGTTCAGTCTGACCGTCATGGGGCAGGGCGCCCGGCGCTTGTGCGACTACCTGCAAATCGCCCTGGCGCAGGTGGTGCAGGCCCTGGAAGGTCATCGCGACATCGCCATCAACCGTTTGCCGATCCTGCCGCAGGCCGAACGCCAACACCTGCTTGAGCACTTCAACGCCACTACCCGTACCTTCCCGCGTGAACACACGGTGCAGCGCTTGTTCGAAGCCCAGGCCCTGGCGCGTCCCGACGCCGTGGCGCTGGTGCACAACCAGCAGCGGGTGAGCTACGGCGAACTCAATACCCGCGCCAACCGCCTGGCCCATCACTTGCTCGGCCTGGGCGTGCGCCCGGGCGATCACCTGGCGATCCTGCTGCCGCGTTCGCTGGAGTTGCTGGTCAGCCAATTGGCCATCCTCAAATGCGCCGGCGTTTATGTGCCGTTGGACGTTAATGCACCGGCTGAGCGCCAAGGGTTCATGCTGCAGGATTGTGGCGCGGCCTGGTTGCTGACCCGCAGCGATTGCGTCATTGAGAGCGGGGCGCGTCGTCTGGACCTGGATACCCTGGCCTTTGAGCCACAACCTTGCCACAACCCGGACCTGTCGCAAGCTTCGGACAGCGTGGCCTACATCATGTACACCTCCGGCTCCACCGGCCAGCCCAAGGGTGTGCTGGTGCCCCATCGCGGCATCACGCGCCTGGTGCTCAACAACGGCTATGCCGATTTCAATGCCGCCGACCGCGTGGCCTTCGCCTCGAACCCCGCGTTCGATGCCAGCACCATGGACGTGTGGGGGCCACTGCTCAATGGCGGCCAGGTGCAGGTGATCGACCACGCCACCTTGCTTGATCCAACCGCGTTCGGTGTGGCGTTGGAGGGGGTGACGGTGCTCTTCGTCACTACCGCGCTGTTCAATCAGTATGTGCAACTGATCCCTCAGGCCCTGGCCGGCTTGCGCATCCTGCTGTGCGGCGGTGAACGGGCCGATCCGGCGGCGTTCCGCACGCTGTTGGCGCAGGCACCGGCGTTGCGTCTAGTGCATTGCTACGGCCCAACCGAAACCACCACTTACGCCACCACCTACGAAGTGCACACAATTGCCGATGATGCCGACAGCGTGCCGGTGGGCCGTCCCATCTCCAACACCCAGGTGTATGTGCTTGATGCGCAGCAGCAACCGGTGCCGCTGGGTACCGTCGGTGAAATCTGTATCGGCGGGGAGGGTGTCGCCAAGGGCTATTTGAATCGCCCCGAGCTGACGGCTGAAAAGTTCGTCCAGGACCCGTTCAACCCAGGCGCCTTGCTTTACCGCACGGGCGATCTCGGGCGCTGGACGGCCGACGGCCTGCTGGAGTGCGTCGGGCGTAATGACGACCAGGTGAAGATCCGAGGATTTCGTATTGAACCCGGTGAAATCCAGGCGCGGCTGGCGACATTCGCGGGCATCCAGGATGCCGTGGTGCTGGCCCGTGAAGAGGCTCCGGGGGACAAGCGCCTGGTGGCCTATTTCACCTGGGCGGGCGAACCTGTTGGCATCGAGCCGGTGCGGGCTTACCTGCACGCGCACTTGCCCGAGTACATGGTGCCGTCCGCCTACGTCGCGCTGGAGCAATTGCCGTTGACGGCCAACGGCAAGGTCGACCGCAAAGCCTTGCCGGCGCCGACCTGGGACATTTTGGCGAACCGCACGTTCGAAGCGCCGGCCGATGCCCTGGAACAGGCGTTGGCGCAACGCTGGGCCGAGGTGTTGAAACTCGATCAGGTGGGGCGACATGACAGCTTCTTTGAACTGGGCGGGCATTCGCTGTTGGCGATTCGCCTGGTCAACCTGCTGGACGAGGCCGGTTTGCCGGTGTCGTTGGCCGAGCTGTTCCAACATGCCAGCGTGGCCAGCATCGCGGCGATGCTGCGTCAGCGCGGGGATGACGTACTGCCCGACACCCGCGTGATTACCGTGCGCAGCAGCGGGTCGCAGGCACCGCTGTTTCTGGTGCATGAGTTCAGCGGCATGGACGTGTATTTCCCGGCGCTGGGCCAGCACCTGCCCGGCGATTACCCGATCTATGGCCTGCCGGGCCTGGCGCTCGGTGAGGCGCACCTGGACAGCATGGAAGGCCTGGCGGCGCGCATGGTCGGGCTGATCCGCGAGATTCAGCCCCACGGCCCCTACCGGGTAGCGGGCTGGTCATTCGGTGGCGTGCTGGCCTATGAAGTGGCCATGCAACTGTTGGGGCTGGATGAAAGCGTGGCCTTCCTCGGCTTGATCGACAGCTATGTGCCGCGCATGACCGACCAGGGCAAAGCGCGCTGGAGCGGGCCGGATGCATTCAAGCGGCACCTGTTGCTGCAGTGCACGGCCTATTGGAAAGCACAGGGAGGTGTCAATGAGCTGGCAAGTCTTGAACAACTGGAGGCGCGGATTGGACAGCTGGACTTTGCGGATCTGCTGCAACGCTGTCGCGATCAAGGTTTGCTGTACGCGCAAATGGCGGCGGCGTCGGACGCGGACCTGTTGAGTTTTCTTCAGCGCGAAGTCGGGCATGGACATGCCCTGGCTCACTACAGCCTGTTCCCGCTGCCGATTCCGGTGCACCTGTTCAGCGCCGAGCAACGGCCCACCGAGCTGTCGCAACGCAGCATGGCGTTGGGCTGGGACACGGCTTTGGCGCCCGGGCAACTGCGCCAGGTGCCAGTGCCGGGCGACCACCAGAGCATGATGCAGGCGCCGCATATCCAGGGCCTGGGCCGGGCGATGAGCCAGGCACTGGCGGCGAGTACGCCGGTGAGTTGCGCGGCGCATCAGCCGCTGTTGCGCATTCAGACTGGGCGCGCCGGCCATGCTCCGGTGTTCTGCGTGCCGGGAGCCGGTGACAGCGTGACCGGTTTCGTTGGCTTGAGCGAAGCCCTGGGGCGTGATTGGCCGTTGTATGGCTTGCAGCCCCGCGGTTTGGATGGCGCGGCGGTGCCCCACAGTCAAGTGGAAGCGGCCGCGCAGTGTTATCTCACGGCGCTGGAGCAGGAGTGCCCGGACGGGCCGGTGCATCTGGTCGGGCATTCGTTTGGTGGCTGGGTCGCGCTGGAAATGGCCCTGCGCTTGCAGGCGATGGGGCGTGAGGTGGGCTCGTTGACCGTGATCGACAGCGAGGCGCCGGGGCGTGTCGGCAAACCCTACACCTCGACGGCGGCGCTGTTGCGGTTGATCGAGGCGATGCAGTTGGCGGCCGGGAAGTCGCTGGGGATTGATCCAGTGGACTTCGCCGGGCGCGATGAGATGGCGCAGCGGCAGTGGCTGCATACGGGGATGGTTGGTGTCGGGTTGCTACCGGCGCGTGCTGCCGTGGATGCAATGGAGGGGCCTGCGCGTACTTACGCGGCGGCGTTGCGTACGGTTTATCGGCCGCAGGCTCGGTATGACGGGGTGGTGCGCCTGGTGTTGGCGCAGGATCCGGCCTTGGACGCGGCGGGGAACCAGCGTGAGCAGGGGTTGATGGTTGAGGGGTGGAAGGGGCAGGGGACTGGGTTGCAGGTTTGGTATGGCGGGGGTAATCACTTCACCTTGCTCAAGGTGCCGAATGTTTCGGGTTTGGCCAAGTGGTGGTTGGAAGGGGTTGGGGTTGGGGAGGTGGTGTCTTGATGCTTGTACACCGATCCAAATGGGGGCTTGCTTCCGATAGCGGTCTGTCGGAGTACATATCCGTTGCTGCGGTAACGGCCACTTATGGTTCCGCTCTTACAGCGGGTCACTTTTGGAAAGGCCCAAAAGTAACCAAAAGGCCTTCGCCCCACCACTCGGCACCTCGCCCAGGCTCGGTGTGCCCGAACGCGAACTTTGGAGCGTGGGCCGCCGCGATGGGCCATCCATGGCCCAGCGCGGCTAACCCGGCGTCCTGCCGGGTTACCCACGCTCCAAAGCCCGCGTTCGGCCAGCGTGGTTTAACGGGGCGATCCCGGATCAAAAGCACAGCGCGGCGGCCTTATAGCCGACCGGTTTTGGCTGTTGCGGTGGGTCAGAAATGGCAAGTGTGTGGGAGGGGGCTTGCCCTTGATGGCCATGAGTATTTACACCGCCTTGCAACGCCCGCCCGTAACCACGATGCGAAGCGAGCCGCTCTTGCTCTTGCTCTTGATCTTGATCTGCTTTTGATTTTGATCTTAGGCGCCCCGTCAAACCACGCTGGCCGGAATTCGACAGGGATTTGGGGGGTAAACCGGCAGGGATGCCGGTTTAGCCGCCCCGCGCCATGGATGGCGCGTGGCGGCGGCCCCCCAAATCACTGGCGGATTACGGGCACACCGAGCCTAGGCGAGGTGCCGAGTGGTGGGGCAAGAGCGTTTTGCTTACTTTTGCGCTTTTCAAAAGTGAGCCGCCGTAAGGGCGGAACCCATAGCAGCCGTTACCCAAATAACGGATATGTACTCGATCCGATCCAACATCCTGGTCGGCTATCAGGCCGCCATCGGGAGCAAGCCCCCTCCCACATTTTTAAGCTGTGCAAGTCAATGAAACCTCACTCTGCTTTTGCAACCCCATGCCGCCTCTACCCGAATAACGGATCTGTACTCAATCAAGAAGCCACCTATGCAAACGTCTAAATTCCGCAAAATCGGCCTCCTGGCAGTATTGGCCGTCGCAGTCGGCCTGATCATCTACACCGTAAAGGCCCCCGCCGACGCCCCCCAATACCTCATCGCCACCACCGAACGCGGCGATATCGAAAACGCCGTATTGGCCACCGGCCTGCTCGAAGGCGTTAAACAAGTCGACGTCGGCGCCCAAGTCTCCGGCCAGCTCAAATCGCTGAAAGTCAAAGTCGGCGACAAGGTCAAAAAGGGCCAATGGCTGGCCGAAATCGACCCGCTGATCCTGCAGAACACCCTGCGCAAAGCCCAGGTCGACGAAGAAAACCTCCAGGCCCAACGCCGCGCCACCGCCGCGCAGCTCAAGCAGGCCAAGTCAGTGTATGAACGCTACAAGGGCCTGCAGGCCGACGAATCGGTGTCCCGCCAGGATTTCGAAGACGCCGAGTCGAGCTTCCAGGTGCAGCAGGCCAACCTGCTGTCCCTGGACGCGCAAATCAAAAGCGCGCACATCCAGATCGACACCGCCAAGGTCAACCTGGCCTACACCCGCATCAACGCGCCCATCGACGGCGATGTCGTAGGCATCGTCACCCAGGAAGGCCAGACCGTGATCGCCAGCCAGCTCGCACCGGTACTGCTCAAACTGGCGGATCTGGACACCATGACCGTCAAGGCCCAGGTCTCGGAGGCGGATGTGATTCATATCAGCCCCGGCCAGCAGGTGTACTTCACTATCCTCGGCGAGTCGGACAAACGCTATTACGCCAAGCTACGCGGCACTGAACCCGCCCCTCAGAACTTCCTCGAAACCCAGACCGCCGGCACGCCCAAGCAGAACACCGCGGTGTTTTATAACGCGCTGTTCGACGTGCCCAACCCCGACCACCGCCTGCGCATCGCCATGACCGCCCAGGTGCGGATCGTGCTCGATACCGCCGAGGCCACGTTGATGGTGCCGGTGGCGGCGCTGGGGGCGCGCAATGCCGATGGCAGTTACCCGGTTCGGGTGCTGGATGCCAAGGGCAAAGCGGTAGCGCGCAACGTCAAGACCGGCATCAATAACAACGTCAAGGTACAGATCCTTGATGGTCTGGCCGAGGGCGACAAGGTGGTGATCGGTGACGCCATTCCTGCTGTGGCAGGGAGCTAAGCCATGACCCAGCCTCTGTTGGAACTCAAGGGCATCACCCGCAGTTTCATGGCCGGCGAGCGTGAATTCATCGCGCTCAAGGGCATCGACCTGACGATTCATGCCGGGGAAATGCTGGCGATCATCGGCGCGTCCGGGTCGGGTAAATCGACCCTGATGAACATTCTCGGTGGCCTGGATTACGCCACCGCCGGCAGCTACAAAATCAATGGCATCGAAACCCGCTCCCTGGGCGATGAGCAACTGGCGGAGCTGCGCCGTGATTACTTCGGCTTTATTTTCCAGCGCTACCATCTGCTTGCTCACCTGAGCGCCTTGCACAACGTGGAAATGCCGGCGATTTATGCCGGTACTCCTGAAAGCCAGCGTCACAGCCGTGCGCGGGAGTTACTCCAGCGGTTGGGCCTGGCGAGTCATGTCACCCACCGGCCCAGCCAGCTGTCCGGCGGGCAGCAGCAGCGCGTGAGTATTGCGCGGGCCTTGATGAACGGCGGCGAAGTGATCCTCGCCGACGAGCCCACCGGCGCCCTCGACACCCACAGCGGCAAGGAGGTGATGCGCATCCTCGCCGAACTGCACGCGGTCGGGCATACGGTCATCATCGTTACCCACGACCCCAAGGTCGCGGCGAACGCCCAGCGCATTGTCGAGGTGTGTGACGGCGAAATCGTCAGCGACAAGGCCAATGACAGCGTCGGCCCGCTGCTGCCCGGCGAAGCACCGATCGAGCCCAGGCGCAGCGGTGCACGGCGCCTGGTGGCGAGCCTGGGGCTGTTCAAGGAAGCCTTCAACATGGCCTGGGTGGCGCTGATTTCGCACCGAATGCGCACCTTGCTGACCATGCTCGGCATTGTCATCGGCATCACCTCGGTGGTGTCGATCTCGGCCATCGGTGAAGGCGCCAAGCGGTATGTGCTCAAGGACATTCAAGCGATCGGCAGCAACACCATCGATATCTTTTCCGGCACCAGTTTCGGCGACAGCCGCGCCTCGGCGATCCAGACGCTGATGCCCTCGGATGTGGACGCGCTGAACCAGCTCTATTACGTCGACAGCGCCACGCCGGTGGTGGGCCGCAACCTGTTGCTGCGCTTTGGCAATATCGATGTGGATGCCCAGGTCAACGGCGTCAGTGACCGCTACTTCAAGGTCAAGGGCCTCAAGCTTGAGGCCGGCATTGCCTTCAGTGAAAGCGATGCGCGGCGCCAGGCCCAGGTGGTGGTGATCGACCACAACACCCGCCAGCGCCTGTTCGGGCCGAACATCGACCCCCTGGGCCAGGTGATATTGGTGGGCAACCTGCCGTGCACGGTGATCGGCGTGACGGCGGACAACAAGAACATGTTCGCCGCCAGCAAGGCGCTGAACGTATGGGTGCCGTATGAGACAGCGGCGGGGCGCCTGTTGGGCCAGCGTCATCTGGACAGCATCACCGTGCGCATCAAGGACGGCCAGCCGAGCAAGGTGGTGGAAGACAACGTCAACAAGCTGATGCTGCAGCGTCACGGCACCAAGGACTTCTTCACCAACAACCTCGACAGCATCATGCAAACGGTGCAGAAAACCAGCCGTTCCCTGGCGCTGCTATTGTCGTTGATTGCGGTGATTTCATTGCTGGTGGGAGGCATTGGCGTGATGAACATCATGCTGGTGTCGGTCACCGAGCGCACTCGTGAAATTGGTATTCGCATGGCGGTGGGGGCGCGCCAGTCGGATATTCGTCAGCAGTTTCTGGTGGAGGCGGTGATGGTGTGTTTGATCGGCGGGATCATCGGGATTTCGTTGTCCTACGCCATCGGCTATCTGTTTTCGCTGTTTGTGAAAGAGTGGGAAATGGTGTTTTCGGTGGGCTCGATCATTACCGCGTTTGCCTGCTCGACGTTGATTGGCATTGTGTTCGGGTTTGTACCAGCGAGGAACGCGGCGCGCCTGGACCCGATCGAGGCGCTGGCCCGGGACTGATCTGTGGAATTTTTGCTTGGCTTACAGGGCAGTGTCAGACTCGGTCGAATACATCCACCGCAACAACGAATGCCGCCCGCTGATGCCCAGCTTGATCGCCGCGCGCTTGAGGTAGCTTTCGATAGTGTTGACCTTCAACGCCAGTTGCTCGGCCAGCTCCGGTGCGGTGCGCCCGGCCAGCAGGCCCACGCACACTTGCAGTTCACGGTTGGATAAAGTCAGCCCCGATTGCACCAGGCGCTCCTGGATGCGTCGGCGCAGGGTTTCGATGCCCTGGTGCTGCGGCACTGCCGGCGGGCTGTCCTGACGGCCAGGCTGGATCGCGGTGATGTGTTTTTCCACCATGGGCAGCAACAGCGTGGAGAAGTCCTGCAGCATGCTGCGCTCTTGGGCGGAAAAACTCTGCGATGGGTGCGAACGGTACACCGACAATACGTAGCGCACATCGTCCTTGCGCCGTGTGAGGTGCAATTGTGCGGCGGGTTGTTCGGCCCCCAGGGCTGCCACCGAGTCGGTGTAGACCGGGCTGATCTTGCGGCGGCTGTGGCCTTCGCTGTTGACCTGCAGCTGGGTGATATGGGTGGCATCCACCGCCAGTTGGGTGAGGATGAGGTCATGCAGCATACGTGGAAAATGGCGGCTGCCGGTGCTGGCGATGACCTTGCCTATATGTGGGAACAGGTGTGAGTTCATCAATTCGTCCATGAGTTTCGCGTGCAGGTATTCGGCGTTACAGCGGCGGGAGTCAACAAGGTAACCGGTATGCACAACCTGCACTGATAATCCTTCCCGCCGCCACCATGCTAGTACAGGCTGGCGAAGGGAGGGGGATCCAATCGACAAAAGTCAGATTAAAAACGCATAACGGTAGTCGGATCCGTCCGACCACCGCCAGAGCAAAAACAACGCCACAGGCGCCCGCTACCTCACCGCAGAGGGCGCCATCGCGGCTTTACGCACCGATGCACGGGCGCACTTGGCCAGGGCTTGATCCACATCCGCCAGCAGGTCGGCGACGTCTTCAAGCCCCACCGACAAACGCACCAGGCCCTCGCTGATACCGTGCTGCGCAAGTTGCTCGGGGGTGTAGGTGGAGTGGGTCATGCTCGCCGGATGTTGCGCCAGTGATTCGGCATCCCCCAGGCTGACCGCACGGGTGAATAGTTGCAGTGCGTTCATAAAGCGTCGGCCGGTCTCGATCCCGCCTTTGAGTTCAAAGGCAATCATGCCGCCGGGCAGCTTCATTTGCCGCGTCGCCAGTTCGTACTGCGGGAAGGAACGCAGCCCTGGGTAGATCACACTCTCCACGGCCGGGTGCACCTGCAAGGCTTCGGCCAGTGCCTGGGCATTGCTGCAATGGCGGTCCATGCGCAGGGCCAGGGTCTTGAGGCCGCGCATCAGCAACGACGCATCCTGGGGCGACATCACCGCGCCGGTCAGGTCCTTGAGCCCTTGCAGGCGAATGCGCTGCGCCAGTGCCTGGTTGCTCACCGCAATACCTGCGGTGATGTCGCCATGGCCGCTGAGGTATTTGGTGGCCGAGTGCACCACCACATCGGCGCCCAGTTCCAGAGGCCGTTGCAGGTAGGGCGTGCAGTAAGTGTTGTCGACGACTACGGTGACATTCGGCTGTTGATGGGCAAGCCTGGCCACGGCGGCGATGTCGATCAGGCGCAGGTTGGGGTTGGCCGGGGTTTCGCAGTAGATCATGCGGGTCGCCGGGGACAGGGCCGCTTGCAGGGCGGCCAGGTCGGTCAGGTCGACATGCCGCACCTTGATGCCGAATTCGCCGATGCCGTGGTGCAGCAGGGCGAAGGTGCAGCCATACAGGGTCTGGCTGACGATTACCTCGTCGCCCGGGCGCAGCAGCGTCCAGAACGTCGCGGCAATCGCGCCCATGCCGGAGCTGAAGGCCACCGCCGCTTCACCACCTTCCAGGGTGGCCATGCGTGATTCCAGCAACGCCAGGGTGGGGTTGGAAATGCGCGTGTAGAAGTGGCCGCTGGCTTCGCCGGCAAAGCACGCGGCGCCGTATTCAACTGTGGGAAAGGCGAAGGTGGCCGACAGGTAGATCGGCGGTACGAGGGCGCCGTGGTGGTCCTTGGGGTCATAGCCGTGGTGAATGGCGCGAGTAGAAAAGCCGCAAGTGCTGTGTTTATTGTTCATGTCGGGCACTCCTTATTTCCTACAATGCTATGCTCATAATCACGGACGAACCTTGCAAAAACGCCTGTAAAAACCCGCGTTTGTGGATCAAACACCGATAAAAATAATGATTAGAGGCACGTTATGCCCATCAAGCTGGACCGCACCGACAAAGCCCTTTTAAACGCATTGCAGGCCAACGCCCGCCTGACGGTGGCCGAACTGGCCGAGCGGGTGGCGCTGACGACTTCACCGTGCTGGCGCCGGGTACGCACCCTGGAGGAAAGCGGAGTGATCAGCGGCTACCAGGCGATCCTCTCGCCCAAGGCGCTGGGCTACGGGGTGACCGCGTTTGTCAGCATCATGATGGACAGCCACACCCAGGAAATCGCCCGGGCATTCGAGCAGCGGCTGTTGGAGATTCCTGAAATCGTGGCATGCCATAACGTGTCGGGGCGCTATGACTTTTTGCTGGAAGTGGTGGCCAGGGACCTGGAATCGTTCGGCGAGTTTGCCCGCGAAGTCTTGCAGACCTTGCCCTGCGTCAAGGAAATCTATTCGAGCTTTTCGTACAAGTCGGTGCGGCCGTTGCGGGTGATTCCGTTGCCGGGGTGAAGGACCTCAATGCGCTTCTCCGTAGGAGCGAGCTTGCTCGCGAAAAACCTGAGAGCGCCGCGCTTAGGCTGTGAGCCCGCGTCATCGTTGATGACCTTCGCGGGTAACCCCGCTTCTACAGAGATTAGCGCCGGGCATGGGGGTTGCTCTGCGCCACTCCATGCAACAACAGCGCCTCAAACACCCGCTGCACCCGTGGATCATCACTGTGGGCCACGTTGAATCGCATCGAATCGCGATGGGCCGGGTCGTAGCCGAACAGTGCACCGGGCGCCAGCACCATGCTGCGTTTTAACGCCTCCTGGGCCAGAAGTTCGCCGTTTACCCCCTTCGGCAGGCGTGCCCAGATAAACATCCCGCCTTCAAAGGCCATCGGCAGTTCGCAGCCGCAGCGCTTGAGCCATTGTTCAACGCGCCCTCCGGCCTCCATCAGGCGCTGCACCATGCGCTTGCGATGCTTGGCATAGCTGCCTTCGGTGAGCATACGGTACACGATCTGTTCGAACAGTTCGGAGGTCACGCCGCCGCTCATCAATTTCATATTGGTGAGGTTGGCGGCCAGTTGCGGCGCGGCCACGACGTAGCTGACCCGGGTGTTGGCGCTGAGGATCTTGGAGAACCCTGACAAGTAGGTGACCTGGTCCAGCCCGGCGACGGCGGCCAGGCGTGGGGGAGGGTTGGGGTGCAGGTCGCCATAGAGGTCATCCTCGACGATATGGCAGTGGTATTGCTGGGTCAGTTGCAGCAGGCGAAATGCCTGGCCGGGGCTGAAGGAATGCCCGGTGGGGTTATGCAAAACGCTGGTGGTCAGGTAAAGGCTGGGGCGGTGTTCGGCCAACAACTGTTCGAGGGCGGCGAAATCGAACCCGTCGGGACGGCGCTCAATGGTAACGACCTTGACGCCATGCAGCGCCAGGTTGGCGTGAAAGTTGAAATAGCACGGCGCGTCGAGCAACACGGTGTCGCCAGGGCGGGCGAGCAGACGCATCAGCATGTCCAGGCCCTGCACGGTGTTGGGCGTGGTGATGATTTGTTCCACGGGCACCGACAAGCCTTCACCGTGCAGTTTCTGTTGCAACGCCTGACGCAGCGGCAATAACCCGGCCGGCGTGCCCAAGCCTGCGATGCGCAGCGACGGCGCACGCACCACGCTGCGCATGGCCTGGCGGATCGCTTCGCCATTGAGCCATTCCTCGGGCAAGTGCCCGCCGCCGGGGCGCAGTTCACCACTGGCGGTGACCAGGGGGCGGCGCAATACGCTGAGCAGGTCCTGGGGCAACAGGTCGACCCAGGTCGCTGTTGCCGGACGGGCGCTGTCCATCGCCACGAAGTAGCCGCGGCCCTGGCTGGAGGTGAGCAAATGGCGCCCGCGCAGGCGGTCCAGCGCCTCATTAAGGGTGAACTTGCTCACTCCCAGCACCTGGGTCAGTTCCCGTACAGACGGCAACTTGCTGCCCGGCGCCCATTCGCCGTTCTCGATGGCCTGGCTGAACGCCTCGACGATCTGCTGAACCTTGGGAGTGCCTTCCACAAAAGCGATGGCGGATACAAACATGACGCGTCCTTGTGTTTGCCGGTGCTTTTACCGGTGAAGTTAGGCCGGATTAGGCATTACTTTACCTGCCTTGTGCAATGCCGCTCCCCTAGACTGCGCGCCATCTCGCCCGGAACTGGCGAAGTTTCCTACACGCAAGCAATGGATTTTGCATTTCCATGAAGACTTATATGTGCGCACCCTGCGGTTTTATGTACGTAGAAGAATTGGGCATTCCCGAAGACGGAATTCCCGCCGGCACCCCTTGGGAAGAGGTGCCTGAACACTGGACATGCCCGGATTGCGGCGTGACCAAGGCCGATTTCATGGCCATCGAACTCTCTGAACCGCTAGAAGCCTGACACGCCATCAACGAAAGGAATCGCTCCATGGACAGCAAACTGATCAACGCCACCGTACCGTTCTGTACCGGTGTGGCTCATCAGAAATACCTCGGCGCCGAGAAGGGCCTGCAAACCGCCATCGAAGGTGAGTGCACCCACTGGTATATCGACGGCAGCCTGTTTGGCGAAATGGTCGACGACTGGACCGATGCACGTATCGAAGCCCTGCAAGCGCAAATCGCGCTGACCGGCGCCAAGCCGATCTTCCATGGCAACTTCAAGGCGCCGCTGGGCAGTGATGTGGAAGCCTTCCGCAGCGCTGCCGTGGAGTATGTAAAGAAAGAAATCGATATCGCCAGCCGCCTGGGCGCGCCGTTGATCATCCACGGTGGTTGCATCGTCGAGCCGAAAATGGTGCTGATGGCCAAGAAGGTGGCCCTGGAGCATTACCTCAAGTCCGTGCAGGAACTGGCGCTGTACGCCGAGGCCAAGGGTACGGATATCTACCTGGAAAACCTGTCCAACTACGTCAACTATCGGCCGTTTCATTACATCTTTACCCATGAAGCCGAATACACCTACGTGTTCGAGCGCCTGCAAGCCCACAGCAACGTGTACTTCTTCCTCGATGCCGGCCACGCCAATATCGAGAACGGTTTGCCGGCAGAAGTGGTGCGCAAGTATCACCACCTGATCAAGGGTATTTCCTTCAGCAACAACAACGGTGTGCAAGACCAGCACTTCGGCATCCATGACGGTAACTGCGATTACGCCGATGTGGTGCAGGCCATCGTCGAAACCAACTGGAAGGGCCTGGTGGCATTCGAAACCCGTAACCAGACCGCCAAAGCCGCGCTGGCTGACCTGGCGGTGATGTACCGCGAGTCCCTGACGACCGAAATCGCCGTCGCCTGACCGGCCTGGGGCGGGCGCTTGAGGCGCTCGCCCCGTCGCTGTTGTTCTCTTAATTCAAGGTCCCTGGCCATGACAAGTGCGTTAACCCTGTCGTCGTTTCTCTACTTTTTGCTGTTTTGCGCCACCATGACCTTCAGCCCCGGCCCCATGACCCTGTTGTTGCTGAGCCTGGGTTTGAAGGACGGCCTGCGCAGTTCGATCCCGGCGCAGATCGGCGCCAGTGTGTCGTACCTGATTTCCATCCTGATTTTTGCCGTCGGTTTCTCGGAACTGATCAAGGGCAACCTTGCCATTACCCAGACCATCCAGTTTGTCGGTGTGGCCTATATTCTTTACCTGGCATACAAGCAGTGGACCAGCAGCGGCGTGTCGATCAACAACTCGGGTGCCGTGGAGGGCTCGCGCAGCCTGTTTGGCAAGGGGCTGTTGACCGGGTTTTCCAACCCCAAGACCATCATCATGTTCAGCGCAGTGTTCCCGCAGTTTGCAGGCGCAGGGGAACACAGTTCGGCGGCCGACATCGCCATCCTCGGGGCGACCTTCCTGTTGCTGCAATTTGCCAGCGGGTGCCTGTATTGCTATTTCGGCCAGCGCATCAAGCATGTGCTGGAAAACCCCAAGCGGCGGGTGTTGCTGCAGCGGGTCACCGCAGTGTTGCTGTTGGGCGTTGCATTGATGCTGGCGCGTGGCTTTTCACACTGAAGCATTAGCGTGTAAGCAGTAGTGGCGATTTGACGTTGCCCTGTTAGACTCCAGGCACTCACCCAGGATCGCACCCCACTATGCCAGCCGTCGGAGGAAAGGGACTTCCGCTTGCTTCGCGCCTGTACAAATCCCGTCTTCTGGGGCTGATTCTCGGCTTCATCTGCGTGGTGTTTGCCATGTATCCGCTCAGTCCTGCGCTTTGGGTGTGGGCCTGGATGCTGATCAACGCGTTTGTGTGGCCGCATGTGGCTTTTCAATTGTCTTTGCGTGCAGCCCATACCCTGCGCAGTGAGCGTCGTAACCTGTTGTTCGATTCTTTTTGCGGCGGGTTTTGGGTTGGCGCGATGCACTTCAACCCACTGCCCAGCGTCACCACGCTGTCGATGATGACCATGAACAACGTGGCCATCGGTGGGACGCGCTTTATGTTTGCGGGCTGGGCGGCGCAGGCACTGGGGCTTGGCACGGCGCTGCTGATCGTCGCGCCTGGGTTTATTGCCGTAACCACCCAGGCGCAGTTGTACGCCTGCTTGCCGATTCTGACGCTGTATCCCCTGGCGCTGGGCTGGATTTGCTATCGCCAGGCCGTGACTCTGGCTCGGCACAAGCGTGAGCTGCTGGCCCTGAGCCGCACCGACAGCCTTTCCGGTCTGCTTAACCACGGCGCCTGGAAAGACCACCTGGACATTGAGTTCCAACGCTGCCGCCGAAACCAGGCGGGCGCCGCCATCGCGCTGATCGACATCGACCATTTCAAGACCATCAACGACACCTACGGCCATGTGACCGGCGATATTGTCCTGCGCCAATTGAGCAAAGTGCTGCGCCAGAACCTGCGCGCCACCGATCTTGCCGGGCGTTATGGCGGCGATGAGTTCTGCGTGATCCTGCCGGACATGCCCCTCAACCGTGCCACCGAAGTGATGGAGGCGTTGCGCGATCGCTTCAACGCCTTGGCCTATGCCCAGGACCCGGCACTGCGTGTCAGTTTGAGTATCGGTTTGGCGCCGTACCAGCCGACTCACGCCGACTCCATCGGTTGGCTCAACGATGCCGACCAGGCGTTGTACGAAGCCAAGAGCAGCGGGCGCAACCGGGTGAACGCTGTGCAGGAGGGTTGGTTGCGGTCGGTCTAGTGAGATAGGGTGTGGGGAGCCTATTCCAACAAAAAAGGATCGCTCCATGCTCTTCACTTTCCCGCGTACCCTACTGGCCGCCACCCTGGCGTTGTCCTTCGTCATGCCGGCCTACAGCGCCGAACCCCACAAGCAGATCCAGGCAGATGCCGAGCAGTACAAGGCCCAGGCCCTGAAGCTGTTGGAGCGCCTGGTGAATATCGACTCGGGGTCCGGCTACGAGCCGGGCCTGACCCAAGTGCGCGACATCGCTGTGGATGAGTTGAAGCAATTGGGGTTCAGCATCGAACTGGTACCGGACCAGGCGGCCAACAACAGCCATGTGGTAGCCACCCTCAAGGGCACCGGCAAGGCCAGGATCCTGCTGATGGCGCACATGGACACCGTCTTCAAGGAAGGCTCGGCCGCCGAGCGCCCGTTTCATATCAAGGACGGCCGTGCCTATGGCCCCGGCGTGATGGATGACAAGGGCGGCATCGTCGCCGGTATCTACGCGTTGAAAGTTCTCAAGAATCAGGGCTTCAAGGACTACGCACAAATCACTTTCCTGCTCGACGCCAGCGAAGAAACCGGCTCTGAGGCTGCCTCCGAACTGATCCGTAAAACTGCCAGGGGCCACGATGTGACCCTCAACCTGGAACCCGGCCGCCCAGCGGACGGCCTGGTGGTATGGCGCAAAGGCAGCGCCACCGCCGTGGTCGAAGTCAAAGGCAAGGCCGCCCACGCCGGCGTCGCCCCGGAACTGGGACGCAACGCCGCCATGGAAGCCGCGCACCAGATCCTGCAACTGGGCAAGCTCGGTGATGAAGACAAGAAAACCACCATCAACTTCACCGTGCTCAAATCCGGTGACCGTACCAACGTGATCCCCGACCAGGCCACTGCCAAGGCCGACGTACGTGCGGCATTGCCGGAAGAGTTCGATCGAATCGAGAAGGACTTGGCGCGGGTTTCAGCCAACAAATTGATCCCCGAAACTGAAGTGAAAACCAGTCTGCAACGCGGTTTGCCACCGATGCCGCAAACCGGCGAGTCAGATAAGTTGGTGGCGATGGCCCAAGGGATTTATGGCGAACTGGGACGCACGTTGACCATCGAAGGCAGCGGCGGCGCGGCGGATGCCAGCTTGTCGGCCGGGGTAGGGACGCCGACGTTGGATGGGTTTGGGATTGTGGGGGGCAATATCCACACGGCGGAGGAATATGCCGAGGTGGAGAGCGTGGTGCCACGGGTTTATCTGTTGAGCCGGATGATTATGGAGCTGGCCAAGCGCTGATCGGAGCGTTGGATTGAAGCACTGAAAACATTCAAATGTGGGAGGGGGCGCCATCGCCCTTTGTAGGAGCGAGCTTGCTCGCGAAAAACGTCAACGATAGCGCGTGTTTCCTGAATAAACGTGGCGTCTATGCGTTTCTCGCGAGCAAGCTCGCTCCTACAAAAGCCTGGCATTCGGGCAGGCCTTCTCCCACATTGGATACTCAGTGTGTCCAATACCGCGGGTTACCATGTGGCAGGGTCTTCGAGGCTGGCTTTTTGGAGGTCTTCTTTCCACCACTCATTAGCTAATCTATAAATTTCTTCGAAAAAACCTTTTGGATTGTCCATGTCACTCCATCCCCACGGCAGGGTGCAGTAATAGCCGGGAGCCTGTCTCAATAAGTGCGAAAAGTTATAGGTTTCGTCGCTAAGTGCAGCCCCCAATTTGTCGCATAAGACCTTGCGATGTCGATAGCTTAGATCTGAAGATTTCTCAATTATGTATTTTTTGATCAGCCGCTCTCTGTCTGTGTCAAGGTTGATGTCGTAACATGCAAGCTCTTCACCTACAGTCTCTTCGCGATCATAAATATCGAACGGGCTGAGTAAATGGCGAAGTTTCGGTGCGTAAGGGATATCTAGAAATGGGTGTTTCAGTATTGGTCATTGCTCACAGGAAATACGGTATAAAGTTCTTTGGTTTCGCGATCGAATTTCGCGATCGCTGCATCCATATTTTCATCAAGTATTGGATTATTCCGATCAGTAGGGTTTGGTATATATCCTCTTCCGCAACCCTGCATTTCGATTCGGACAATTGGGTTGCCGTAGTAATCTTCCCCGGTAAAAGGCGGTAGATTGCGTTCTGCTCTTGTGGTTACCTCATTTAGTACAGCGAATTGCGCTCGATGACTTTTAAACTGTGTGCTTAACTGCATAGGATTTTTCCTTTTGTTGGAGGTGTTTATTTGTTTAGGGACGTTAGCTCGCATCGGACTCTATCTTGTAGTGCTGTAAGCAGCGTAACAGCACAGCCATGAATTGCCGGTGATCAATTATTTCGTCATCAAAATAGGTGTCGAAAAGATAAAAAACAGAATCAAAGTTTTCATCTGTATTTAAATAGTAGTGAAGTGTGTCGATATGCCACTGTTGGATTTCAGGCTTATATGATAGAAATTCTGGTTTAGTCAATCTTTCAAAAAGCTCGGCGAGTTCTGTTTCGTTGTTAATATTTTTTGAAGCGATGAAGCGCTCTCTTTCAGGGTCGTCGTAGTTTTCAATGCTGTAGGTGAATAGTAGGCTTCTGAGTGTTGATAGTTCTGGTCTGAGCTTCATGTTTAGAATTCCGTGTACGCAGTAATCGGATTGCCATCATTGTCGAGTATTACAATAGCTTTGCTTTGTCTTCCGTATTCAAAATTATTTTTTTTGTATCCTTCTCCAATTATTTTTCCCATGTGCATTGGTCTGCGAGATGTTTGTAGATTTGTATATTTAAATATAAGTTGTGCGCGATAAATGGCGTTGAGTTGGTCCCGGTGGCTGAAATATCTAGTGGCTGCAGTAGGTATTTTGGGTTCGCCATCTTTTCTTCCACCAATGTATCTTTCGATTTCTTCTGTTGTTGGGTTTTTACCTGATCTTACTCTTTCGAGTTGGGAGTCGGGGGTTGTCTGCGCGCCGTGCTTCTCCAAAAAATGTGCTCTTGGGAATGCTTGTTCGATTTCTTTCAAACGTCTGTAGGCGTTTGCCTCGGCTAGCTCGTCAATTCTCGCCTGCCGCTGCGCGCGGGTCAGTTGCGGTAAGGCAGGCTCTCCGTGGTTAACACTCTCCGCAGGATTTGGAGCACTGGTGCTGGGTTTACACCCGTCAGCACCTGGGCATGTATTCAAGCCTAGCGGGTCGACCCATCCCGTCGGATTGGGCACATAACGGTACCTGTTGATCCCACCCGCCAACTTCACCGGATCCGGCGTCAGGTAACGTCCAATATCCGGATTGTAGTAGCGATGGCGGTTGTAGTGCAGGCCGCTTTCTTGATCGAAATACTGCCCTTGAAAACGCAGCGGATTGTCGATTTTGCCTGCGTCGAGCCGGGCGA
>NZ_JAEKCN010000037.1:0-18873 GCF_016405455.1 Pseudomonas sp. MF7453
GTGGGGGCGGGTGGATTGGGCTGTCCCGCCTTGATGTATCTGGCTGCCGCTGGCGTCGGCCATATTGGCATTGTCGAGGATGACACCGTCGACATCAGCAACCTGCACCGTCAGCTCCTGTTCGGAGTCGGTGATGTGGGCTCGCCAAAAGGCGCCGTGGCCCGGCAAAAACTGCTCGATAACAACCCGCATATCGACATCCGGCATTTCGCCGAACGGCTCGACGAAAGCAACGTCATGGCTTACGTACACGACTACGACGTGATACTCGACGCCACGGATAACTTCACCACCAAGTACCTGCTCAACGATGCGTGCTATCTGGGCGGTAAGCCGTTGGTGTATGCCTCGATCAGCCAGTTCGAGGGGCAGGTAGCGGTATTCAACCTGCTGGACGCGCATGGACAATGCTCTACCAACCTGCGCGATATTTTCCCCGAGCCACCGCCGGCCGGGCTGGCACAGAATTGTGGCGAAGCCGGTGTGCTGGGGGTGTTGCCGGGCATTGTCGGTTCAATCCAGGCGTTGGAAGCGATCAAGATCCTGAGCGCAGTGGGAGAACCCTCGATCAACCGATTGATGCTCTTTGATGCCTTGAGCCTGCAACTTCGCCAAGTGTCGGTCCGCCACCGCGCCAGCAACCCGCTCAGTGGGGAGCAGCCGCGGATCCGGCAGCCTCAGGCCATCGAGGCCAATTGCGCGGTGGCGGTTGGCGCGCAGTACGCTATTTCGCCCCAGGCACTGGAACAACGCCTGCTCAGCGACACTGTGCTGCAACTGATTGATGTGCGGGACGGTCACGAGCACCTGACGATGTCCCTGGGCGGGATCAACATTCCTTTGAGCGAGTTGCCTCAACGCCTGGCCCAGACAGTGGCTGGCGTTGAGACGGTGATTTACTGCAAAAGCGGCGTGCGCAGCTTGAAAGCCTTGCATGCCATCAGCGCCGCCGTCGGCGAAGGCCGTTGCCGCAGTTTGACCGGAGGGCTGGACGCCTACGTTGCAGCCGGTTGCCTGGAGCGCCTGCGCCGCGCCGAGGGGGTGCAATGAGTAATCCGTCCCTGGGGGGGCTGGGGCGGGATTTCTACCTGATCCAACTGGCAGCGTTTCTGAACGCGGTGGGCACGCGTTGTGGTCAATTTGCAATCGCCTGGTGGGTGCTGGGAAAAACCGCAGACCCCGTTGCGTTTGCAGGCTTTGTCGCGGTGGCTACCTTGGCGGATGTGCTGGCACGCGCCGTGTTTGGCTGGCTGGGCGATCAGTATGACAGGCACCGCTTGCTCGTAGGCTGCTACGCCATCAGCGCGACGATGACCCTGGTATTGGCTGGCCTGGGCACCCTGGACCTCTACCTGCCCTGGTTGATTGCGGGCTGCCTGGCCGTTTCCGGGGTCGCCATCGGCATTCGCGACCCGATCCAGATGAGCCTGACACCCATGCTGGTTGCCACCCATAGGGTCAGCGATGCGGTGCGCCTGAGAAGCATCGTCGGTTCCTCATCTGCGCTGATGGGGCCTCTGGCGGCGGGCATTCTGCTGGGCCCACTGGGCGTGTTGGGCACCCTTTGGCTCAACTCAGTGGCGGTTCTGGTCGCATTGGCGCTGATTGTGCTGGTCAGGGCGCCGGCTGCCGGTCCTAAACCTGGCGCTCGGCAACTGTCCTATCTGGCGACGTGGTACACCCGTACCCGTGAGGGCTTTACCGCGCTCTACCGGGTCAAGCCGGAATGGAACCTCAGCCTGCTGGCGTTCATTGTCAATTTCTCGTTGTATCCACTGTTCGCCGTGCTGTTCCCGGTGTTGATCAATGGCTATTTCCCCCAGGACTTGTGGTTGATCGCCGTCACCGAAGGCGCCTTCGCGGTGGGCCTGCTGGCCGGCAGCCTGTTCCTGGTCAGACGTGCCAATGAGCGTTGGGGCCGGCCCGGTGTGGTATTTGGCGGCTTTCTGCTGGTGGGGCTGGCGATGGTGGGTTGTGGGCTTTTCAGCCAGTTCTTTCACGCCAGGCCCGGTTGGTTCGCCGGGGTAACGGTGCCCTTGTTGTTTATCGCAGGCATTGGCCTGGTCATGGTGACCGTCAATACCTCAACCGTGCGAATGCTGGCTACCCCCGACAATTACCGCAACCGGATCGGGTCAGCGACCTCGTTTGTGTCCGGCATGGTCATCCCTTTCGGGGCGCTGGTCGGTGGCGCGTTCGCTGAAACGCTAGGCGTGGGTTACGCCATGGCTACCTTGGGTTTGCTCATCGTTCTGGCAGCCCTGCCGTGCATGTTCAGTGCAGTACTGGTGCGTGTCCTGGGCATGGGCGATGAACAGATCAAGAACATCTACAAGGATTTTTACCCTGATGCTTTCCCGGATTGAAGGTGAATCATGATGACTGCCACGACCTGCGCCCCTGTGTTCGACGCAAACAATACACCCACCGTGCCGGCGGCTTTCTGGGAGCATTTCGTCAGCCTCTCCCATGACAAGACGCAGCCGGTGGTGCTTGAGCAGGGCGCACTGATAGAGCCACTGCTGAGCCTGGAGGACGCCTTCGACCTGGCCCGAAATGTTGTCGAGTCGGGTGACATGACGGTCAACGCAGATGGCCAGATGCTCAAGCAACCAGCGGTCCCGGGGTTCCCTCGCGCCTTTGACGGGTTCGAGCAGTTTGTGCGCGACTTTGCTGCACTCAATCATGCCGATGGCATTACGTTCACCCGTGATTATTGCCTAAAGCACTCCGGTACCGTTGCGACGAAACTGCGCGCGTTTACCCATGGCTACAGCGAGCGCTACGGCATGCCTTACCCGGGTGCCAACGCCGTATTTATCGGCGGCCGATACCGGTCGACCTGGATCGGCCTGCATAACGACTCATGCGATACCTTCCTGTTTCCGTTGTATGGGCGCAAACGCATGATGATCTGGCCTCCGGCGTATTTCGATGAAATGGCCCTGGAGAAAAAGTCTGCGCTCAACGGGGTGTGCTTCGGGCATATCGATGTCACGCCCTACGCCGCCGATGCCACCATTTACGAAGTCGGGCCAGGGGAGATTTTCTTCATTCCCGCCGGGTGGTGGCACTACAACAAGCTTGATGAGCTGGAAACCACGCTCACCGTGTCGGTTGGCATGTTCAGTCATGGCACGGCCCAGGGCTTCTGTGAAAACCCGATCAAGGCCGCAATGGTGTCCAGGGCCGGTACTGCGCTGACGGGCGCGATTGCCCAGGTGCCAGGCGGGGTATTCGAATCGTTGGCCGACGTGGCACTGCCATTGCCAGTGGCGCAGTTCGTCGATTCGATTCGCGACAACAGCAAAATCCAGATGCTGCTCAAGTTGTCCGCCAACGGCATTATTCGCGACCGCACCTTGGGGCGCCCCGGCGGGGCCGAGTGCTGGCAGCGGGTGGTCCGGGCGAGGGCTGACAGCCCGTTGTACTTGCTGGCGCTGGATCAAGAGGCGGGGTTGCTGTTTGCAGGAGGCGCGATGTTGCGTGTTCAGCCGTTACCGGCTGTGCGTGCGCTGATCAATGTATTGCAGGGCGGGGCGCCAATAACCCTGGCTGAAGCACTGCCTGAACAGGCCGGCAATGAACACCTGCACTCAGTGGTGCGCTGGTTGTATGAGCAAGCCGCGATCGACGTGTTTACCTGAGCGTGTGCTGGCGTAGCGGTCATGGCCGCTACGCCTCGCGCATCAGATATGGCCTTGGGCTACGGCATAAGTAACGGCTTGAACTCGATTACAGGCGCCAATCTTTTTTTGGATATTGCGCAGATGAAAGTTCACTGCGTCGGCAGTCACATTCAATATGCGGCCAATCTCTTCTGAAGTTTTTCCGTCTGCCGTCCAGCGCAGGACTTCTTTTTCTTTATGGCCGAACTCAATATCGAGGGTCTGAGTCAGTGCATCTTCCAATTCGAAGATGTGGTAACCGACGGTCTCGGCGAATGCTTTGAGCAGCGGTTTCAGGCTGTCCAGTTCTACCTCTTCAATGCTCCTGGTCTGGCGTGAAAGAGACAGGAGGGCGATATAGCCGCGGGTATTGAACGACGGTTGTGCAATGCCAACATTAAGTTGATGTGCCTTGGCATCTGACCAGAATTGCGGGCACTCTTCAAACAGCGCGTCAGACCAGCAAACAGGCTCGGAAGAGACCTTGCAATGACGGACGGTGGGGTCGATAACGGCGTAGTTCTGCTCTTTGTAGCGTTGAATCCATTGGCTTGGATAGTTGCCATAAAGATGGATTTTTGGCCGCGTGAAGGGCGTTGTTTCGCATACGGCGTAAGCGAAAAAGTCAAAGCCTATGGTGTGGGTAAATACGCGGGCCGATTCGATAAAGTCAGTCAGCGGTTGTGAGGTTGCGCAGTGTTGATTGAGTTGTCTTATCCATGACGTATAACGCTCCATATACTGGGCTCCATTTTATAAAAATGCAGTTCAGTATAGTTACATTTTGAAATATATGTAAATGTGAAGATTCGCGACTGCACTTTGCAGTCGCAATATCAATGACTTATTACTTGTGTGCCCAAGCCCTGCGCGGGTGGGTTACACGGCGAACGTTGCAAAGCTCACGCCCGCACCGGCCGGACGTACATCCTTGAGGAACGAATCCTTGTCCGCGCTCAGCTCCAGGGTAATTTCCGGCTTGCGCTTGCCTGCATTGCGTACCACCAACCCTTCCAGCTTTTCACGCAGGAACACAGTCGGCACCTTCAGGTGCAACAACTGGTCAGTCTCGGCGTTGTGCATCAGCAGATGAATCCACTCGTACTGGCCCACGGCAATCCGTGCCACGGGCAGGTCGAACCACCAGATGTTGCGCTTGTGGTCCAGGTCGGTGAAATGGCAGTTGTTGACGCCGAGTACGGCACCGCCCAGTTCCTGGTTTCTGCGGGCGATAGCCTGTGCTTTATTGAGTTTCATAACCTTCCTACGGATCTGTTATTCAGCGTTGTAGCCTGAATCTGCCGGGCATTCTCGTGGGTTGGGCACAAAACATAAAGCCAAACCTGTGGTGGGCGATGAAATGCCCCGAAAATAAATGAAACTCTGCCGCTTCGCTTCGAGTCAACCGCTACGTAATGACCAAAACCCTCGATTGTTCCAGGAGAAATACCATGAGCAGCACATCGGATAAGGCAAAAGGTTTGGCGAACGAAGCAGTCGGCAACATCAAGCAGGGTATCGGCAAAGTCACGGACAACGACAAGCTGCGTGCTGAAGGCGTGATCCAAGAGAAAAAAGGTGAAGCGCAGCAGGCAGTCGGCAAGACCAAAGACGCGGTGAAAAAAGCCACCGAGTAAGGCGTTCTGCTGGTTTTACCCAGCAGTATGGCGGCCATCCACGGATGGCCGTTTTTGTGTGAACGGTTGCAACTAAACTTTGGAAATTGTTTCAAAGTCGCCAAATGGGCTACTTTGATGTAGAAAACGGCCCCTGAGTCGCCCACGAACTCAACCTCTTTGCGGCGAAAGGAGACGCTATGATTTTTCCGGTACTCGATGGTCTCAAGCTGCACAAGGTGCTGATGCGCACCGTCACTGAATTTATCGATGACGAGATGCCGACTTACGCCTCGGCACTGGCCTACCAGATGCTGTTCTCGTTGTTCCCCTTCCTTCTGTTTCTGATCGCCCTGATCGGTTTCCTGCACCTGCCGGACTTCTTCACCTGGCTGCGCCTGCAGTCGGAACTGGTATTGCCGCCCCAGGCGCTGGAGCAGGTCAACCCGGTGATCGATCAACTGCAGCAGTCCAAGGGTGGCTTACTCTCGGTCGGTATCGTGATTGCGTTGTGGACAGCCTCTGCGGGCGTGCGCCTGATGATGAGCGCGATGAACGCCGCCTACGACGTGGTTGAAGGCCGGCCGATCTGGAAGCGTTTTCCGCTGTCGATTTTCTACACCGTCGGCATCGCCGGCATGTTGCTGGCCGCTGCCGCGCTGATGGTGCTGGGCCCTCAGGTCATGGAGTGGCTGGCCGGGCAGATCGGCATGCAGGAATTCGTCGTCACCCTGTGGACCATCCTGCGCTGGCCATTGATCGTGATCCTGCTGATGTTCGCCGTGGCACTTATGTACTACGTGATGCCTGATGTTGAACAGAAATTTCGGTTCATCACCCCCGGTTCGGTATTGGCGGTGGTGGTGTGGATCGTTGCGTCCCTGGGCTTTGGCTACTACGTCAAAACCTTTGCCGACTACAACGCCATGTATGGCAGTATCGGTGCGATCATTGTCCTGCTCCTGTACTTCTATATTTCCGCCGCGGTGTTGTTGCTGGGTGCGGAAATGAATGCCGTGATCGAACACATGTCGGCCGAAGGCAAGGACCCGGGTGAAAAGGAATTCGACGAGCCGGGCCATGCCGGTGAAAAACAGCACGTCTCTGGCCTCGGCCGCGACCACTCCAAGCCCACTACTGATGAAGTCTGATCAATGATCCGTGAAATCCTGAGAATGGGCGATGAACGCCTGCTGCGTATCGCCCCGCCGGTGCCGCCGGAAATGTTCGACAGTCCCGAGTTGTGGCAACTGATCGACGACATGTTCCAGACCATGGAGCACGTGGGCGGTGTTGGCCTGGCTGCACCGCAGATTGGTGTCGACCTGCAATTGGTGATCTTTGGTTTCGAGGCCAGCGAACGCTACCCTGAAGCGCCGCCGGTGCCGCAGACCATTCTGATCAACCCGCTGATTACGCCGCTGAGCCCGGTGCTGGAAGAGGGCTTCGAAGGCTGTCTGTCCGTGCCCGGTTTGCGCGGCGCCGTAAACCGTTACCAACAGATCCGCTACGAAGGTTTCGATCCCAAGGGCGAGCCGATTGTGCGTTTTGCCGATGGCTTTCATGCACGGGTGGTGCAGCATGAATGCGACCATCTGATCGGTCGGCTGTACCCCTCGCGGATCACCGACTTCAGCAAGTTCGGGTTTATCGACGTGATGTTCCCGGAGTTGGACCCAACGGCTGACGAATAACTCTGGCCATAACGCCGCTCCCACATGGGATCAGTGTTTATTCAGGACTGGGGCATTGAGCCCCATCGCAATCATCGGCTTATTGCGCTTGTAACGCACCAGCCGTTCACTCAGCGATTGCGGCAAAACCGTTTCCTGGCTGAACCCCATGCCCCGATACAACCCTTCCAGGTCCGGATGGCACAGCAACCAGACCGTTTCCTCACAACCTGCCACGGCCTCTTCAATCAGTCGCGCCGCCAGCCCCTGGCCACGATAAGTCGGCGCCACAAACACCCCCGTGAGCCACTGCCCACCGACCACCGGGCTCAAGCACAAGCCGGCCACGATCTCGCGGTCCCGCGCTACCCACAAACGGCCGCCCTTGAGCGCCTTCATCGATGAATTGTGGCTACGGTAAAACTTGTTCAGCAGTGGCCACAGAGGCTCTGCCAGCAGTTCAATGTGCAATGGGTGCATGGCGTTCAGGCAAGCGTTATTCAGGGTCGGGGATTATAAGCGCCTTCTGCCCGGCAATAGGTGGTATACCCAGTGCTACATTCCCTGTTAGCGGAGTACGCATCATGGCCAAAGGTATGGATTCAAAGAAAGCCGCGAAGAAAAAGCCGGCAAAGACCGCGGATGAAAAACGCGCCGACAAGAAGACCAAGAAATCCGAAGCAGGCCTGTTCGGTCACTGAGTTACAAGCTTAGAACCAAACGATCTGCAAGATTTTCCCGCGCTATTGCACAGAGCAGGAAACACCTGCTCTGAGCTGCCGATGACCCACTACCTTGATCTGACCCAACGCCGGGAAATCGAAGCCCTGGCGACGACCTTTGCCGCAAGAACCGAATGGCCGACCTGGTTGCTGTTGATCGGTGTATATGCCGGTTGGTTCGCCGTGATCCTTGGCAGCCAGTGGCTGGGCCTGTGGCTGAGCACACTGTTGCTGATCCCGATCGTGACGCTGTGGCTGTCGGTGCAACACGAACTGCTCCACGGCCACCCAACCCGCTCGTTGTTGCTCAACAAACTCCTCGGCTACGCGCCTTTTGCGGTGTGGTATCCCTACACGCTGTACCGCGACAGCCACCTGTTGCACCACAACGACGACGACCTGACTCTGCCGGGCATCGACCCGGAAAGCCGCTACCTTAATCAGCAGCAATGGGACAACAGCTCGCTGTTCGAACGTGGCGTGCATTGGCTGACCAAGACCGTGCTTGGCCGCTTCCTGCTGGCTGCGCCGTTGGCCATTGGCCGCTTGGCCCGTCATGAGTTTCAACGCCTGCCCCAGGTATGGCCGATGTGGCTGGCCCACGGCGCCGTCACTGGGCTGATGCTGAGTTTCATCGCCGACTACAGTGCGCTTGCGGTGTGGCATTACTTGCTGCTGGTCAGTGTGCCGGCCTTGTCCCTGGCGTCGATCCGTTCCTACTATGAACACCGCCCACACCTGCAACCGGAGCAGCGCACCGTACTCAACGAAGCGTCCTGGCCATGGACCTGGTTGTTTCTCAACAACAACTTGCACCTGGTGCACCACGACCTGCCGAAACTGCCCTGGTACCTGCTGCCCACGGTCTACCGCGCCCGGCGCGAGCAATGGCTGATGCGTAGCGGCGGCTTCCTGGTGCAAGGCTACGGCCAGTTGATCAGCCGTCACGGCCTCAAGGCCATCGACAGCCCCCGGCATCCTTTTGCGTGAGAGATGTTCATGAGTGATCACTACGCCGAACTGCTGATGTATGCCGCGCCCGAACCGGTCCAGCAGGCCAACCGGCAGTGGCTGACGCGCATCCTCGAACACTTGGGCGTGCGGCGTCTTAACGCCGATCACCTCGACTTGCCCAGCCTGTGGCTCGCGCCCGAGTTGCTCATGACCCAAACCTGTGGCTATCCGCTGATGACCCAACTGCGCGGCCAGGTCCGCGTGATCGGCCGCCCGCGCTATGAGCTGCCCCACAGCAGCCACGGCGAACATTGCAGCCTGTTGCTGACTCGCGACGACAACCCACGCCAGACCCTGGCGCAGTTCTACAACAGCCGCGGCGTGATCAACGGCCACGATTCCAACAGTGGCATGAACCTGTTGCGTGAACGCCTGGCGCCATTGCAGCAAGCGGGGCGTTTCTTCGCCAGCGTCGGCATCAGTGGCGCACACCGCGAGAGCCTGCGCTGGCTGCGCGAAGACCGTGCCGACCTCGCGGCCATTGACAGCGTCACCTACGACTACCTCGCCCGTTATGCCCCACAGGAAGTGGCGGGGCTGCGCATCATCACTCGCAGCGCGCCGAGCCCGACCTTGCCTTACATCGGCCCGCTGGGCATGAGTAACAGGCGCGCGGCCCAGATTCGCCAGGCAATGAATCAGGCGTTGCTGGATTTACCGCAGATTGCCCACACACTGGGCGTACACACCGTGCTGCCGGCCAGCGAAGACGACTACCAAGTGCTGCTGGATTACCAGCAACAGGCTGCGAACGCGGGCTACGTGAAACTTTATTAGGTTATATAAAAATACCTTTTAAATATTATTAAAGAATAAGCCGCCTTGCTAGGATCGCTGCACCGGAACACCGGACATAACGCGCAACCTACTTAAGAAGGAGCCACTATGTCCGGCGCCGACACAGCTCACCGCGACTATGTGGGCGCATTATTCCGCAGTCATTACGCCTGGCTATGCAGCCGTTTGCACCGTCACCTCAACTCCCGTGCGCACGCCGAAGACATCGCCGCCGATACATTTGCCCAGCTCCTTGGGGTATCCGGCGTAGCGCCGATCCGTCAGCCCCGCGCCTTGCTGACCACCATTGCCCAGCGCCTGATGTACCAGTTTTGGCGTCGCCGTGACCTGGAGCGCGCCTATCTCGACGGCCTGGATTTCGACGAAACCGCCAGCACGCTCTCTGCGCAAGACCTTGCGCAACAGCTCGAAGCCTTGCAGGCCATCGAGCAATTTCTCGACCGCCTGCCGGCCAAGGTCAAGGCGACCTTTTTACTCGCCCGCCTGCATGGCCTGACTTACCCCGAGATCGCCGTCGAATTGGGGATATCCCAGCGTTCGGTCAGTGACTACATGGCTCGCGCCTTGAGCCGATTTTGAAGACTGCATCCATCACGTGTTGTGAACCGACTGACCAAGAGGCAAGCGATGAAAAAACTGAAAAACCTGCTGGGTTCGCTGTTGGTGCTCACCGCCCTGGCTCAAACGGCCATGGCCACCGAAGCCGGCAAACCCATCCACTTCGGCGATATCACCTGGGAGAGCGGCAGCCTGATCACCGAGTTGCTGCGCCTGATCGTCGAGAAGGGCTACGGTCTGCCCACCGACACCTTGCCCGGCAGTACCGTGAGCCTGGAGGCGGCCTTGGCCAAGGACGATATCCAGGTGATCGGCGAAGAATGGGCCGGGCGCAGTCCTGCGTGGGTCAAGGCCGAGAGTGAAGGCAAAGTGTTCGGTCTGGGTGACACCGTCAAAGGTGCCACCGAAGGCTGGTGGGTGCCCGAATACGTGATCAAGGGCGACGCCGAGCGCGGTATCAAGCCATTGGCGCCAGAGCTCAAGTCGGTGGCGGATCTGGCCCGCTACAAGGACGTCTTTCGCGACCCTGAAGACCCAAGCCGTGGGCGCTTCCTCAACAGCCCCACCGGCTGGACCTCGGAGATCGTCAACAGTCAGAAACTCAAGGCCTATGGCCTGACCGACAGCTTCGTCAACTTCCGCACCGGCTCCGGCGCGGCGCTGGATGCCGAGGTGGCGTCGTCGATCCGGCGCGGCAAACCCGTTTTGTTTTATTACTGGTCGCCCACGCCGCTGCTGGGCCGCTTCAAGCTGGTCAAACTGGAGGAGCCCGCGTTCAACGCTGACGCCTGGAAAACCCTGGCTGACGCCAACCACCCACACCCCGTTGGCACGCGTTCGTTGCCGGCGCACCTGGCCATTGGCGTGTCGGCACCGTTCAAGGCGCAGTACCCGCAACTGGTCGCGTTCTTTGAACAAGTCGACTTGCCGATTGACCTGCTCAACAGCACGCTGGCGCAGATGAGCGAGAAGCGTCTGGCGCCGCGCCAGGTGGCGCTGGCGTTCCTCAAGGAACAGCCGCAGGTCTGGGAGCCATGGGTGCCGGTGACGGTTGCCGCCAAGGTAAAGGCTGGTCTGTAAGCGAGTTCTGCGCTGCCAGCGTCCTGCTGGCAATGCTGGCTGATTGATGGCCTTGCATAGCGCCAAGCCCTGTCTATGCTCACTCAGAACCGTTAATGACGCTGGCATGTGAAGCGTTTGAATGGTTGTGTCCCCATGAAAGTTTGTCAGCACTATCCAACTCAAGAATGGAATGCGCCTACAGGCGCCGGGACTCAAGGGTGATCTGACCATGTTTAACCGCCAGCACAAATCCGACCTGCAACAAATCCAGCACTTTTCCTGTGCGCTCACCGAAGCCAACGCCAAGCTCGCCGCCATCAGCCGTTCCATGGCGATGATCGAGTTCGACCGCACGGGCGTGATCCTCGATGCCAACGAGAATTTCTGCAAAACCATGGGCTACAGCGTCGAGGAAATCCGTGGTCAACATCACCGCCTCTTTTGCGAGGATGCCTACACCCATACCGACGAATACAGCAAGTTATGGCGCGACCTGGCGCGGGGCGAAGCGCTCAGCGGCACCTTCATGCGTTTGAACAAGCGTGGCGAGCAAGTGTGGCTCGAAGCCAGTTACATGCCGGTGCTGGACAGCGACAACCAGGTACGCAGTGTGATCAAGGTCGCGTCGGATATTTCTGCACGGGTGCACCATGAACACGAAAACCAGAGCCTGATCGACGCCATCAGCCGCTCCATGGCTGTGATCGAGTTCACCCCGCAGGGCCAGATCCTCAACGCCAACGACAATTTCCTGCGCACCGTGCAGTATTCACGCGAGGAAATCATCGGTCAGCACCACAGCATGTTCTGTCATCGCAGTGAAGTGGAGTCGCCAGCCTACAAAGCTTTTTGGGCTTCGCTCAATCGCGGCGAATACCATTCCCATCGCTTCGAGCGCAAAAACAAATTCGGCAAAACCTTGTTTCTGGAGGCGTCCTACAACCCGATCTTCGATACCAACGGGCGCCTGTACAAAGTGGTGAAATTTGCCAGCGACATCACCGACCAGGTCACCACCCTGCGCACCGCCGCCGATTCGGCCCACGCCACCTCCGTACAAAACGACGCCTGCGCCCGCAAGGGCTCGCAGGTGGTGCAGCAAACGGTACAGATCATCGAGGCCATCTCCAGCGACCTGAACCAGGCCGCCCACAGCATCGACGCGGTCAACAAACAGTCCGACATCATCGGTGCCATCGTGCAGACCATTCGCAGCATCGCCGAACAAACCAACATGCTGGCGCTCAACGCCGCGATTGAAGCGGCACGAGCCGGCGAGCATGGACGCGGGTTCGCAGTGGTGGCCGATGAAGTGCGCAGCCTCGCAGCACGCACCAGCCAGGCCACGATCGAAATAGTGGATGTGGTGCGCAAGAACCACGACCTGTCATTGAGTGCGGTGACGAGTATGCAGGCGAGCTTGAGCCGCACGGGGCTCGGCGTGGAACTGGCCAATGAAGCGGGGCAGGTGATCCTGGAGATCCAGGAAGGCTCGCGGCATGTGGTGGACGCGATCAGTCAGTTCAACTCGACGCTGCAACTGCAATAGCTGCAAAGCCGTGTGTAGGAGCGAGCTTGCTCGCGAAAAACTCAAGAACGCCGCGTTCATTCTGGATGTGCGCGTCATCGTTGACGACCTTCGCGAGCAAGCTCGCTCCTACAGGGGATGGCCTTAGATCGCGGCCAGGGTTTCTTTCACCGCCTGCGCCTGAGGGTCAGTCGTTTTCGCTGCTACCTGCTGCGCTTGCTGCTGCTTGAACCGCTCGGACACTTCCTTGGCAAATGCCTGCTGTTGCTCGGCTGGCATGGCGTTCAGCTCTTCCAGGGTCAGGCCCCGTTCTTTGAGCAATTGATCACGGATGCGTTCGGCCGGCGTTTTAGTCATGTAGTCGGTGAACTCACTGCGTGCTGAACCGGCCTGCATCTGCACGCGGGTCTTGGCGAAGGCCTCGTCGATACGGTCGCTGTTGTTGTCCAGTTCCTTCTGCGCCGCCGGTAGCGTGACGCTTTGCTGCGCAACTTGCAGGGCACCGCTGTACAGCGCGCTGGCGGCGGCGTTAGCGGGGTCCATGTCGGAGCGCTTGAGTTGCTGGACGGTCGATAGGGCTTGGGCGTTGTTGTTAACCAGCATGATGGGGCACCTATGAAAGTGTTCGGTGCGATGGTTCCAGCAAGTTACATGCCGGTTGCACTATCCCCTTGTTTACGGGGGATGGCGTGGCCGTTGGGGCGAAAGCGCTGCCGCTGGCGGCCAATTGTTGCCGTTAATGGCACATGTTTTTCAGTGCATGAGTACCCGCTCGCATAGCGCGGACACGGACGGCGGGCTCAGTAAGTAATCGCAATTTCAAATGCTTGAAAGGCATCATCCTGCGGATGGTAGCCCAACACCCGCGTGGTTTCGCTCAGATCCAGACGCTTGAAGCGGTTATTGGAAATGCCATGGGCGATCAAATGCTTCACGCCCTCGACCTCGACCGAGCGTTGCAACAACTGCACCGCATCCCGCGGGCTGAGCCAGGCGCTGAGGTCGCGGGCGTTGTTCAGCTCGTGGGTTTCGGGGAATTCAAAGGCGCCGATACGCAGGGCGATGGTCGACAGCGGCGTCTTGGCTGCGTAGTAGCCACACAGTGCCTCGCCGTAGCATTTGCTCACGCCATACAGGTTGGCGGGCATCACCGGCATACCCGCAGTGATCTGGCGATCCACCGGGTAGCCTTCGATGGTTTGCGCACTGCTGGCCAATACCAGGCGCTGCACGCCGGCAACCACGGCGGCTTCGAACAGGTAGGTGGTGGCGAGGATGTTATTGGGCAGCAGTTCGTCGAACGAGGCGCTGGCATGGGGGATGCCCGACAGGTGCACGATCACGTCGATGCCTTCGAGCAGGGTAGCGAGGCTGGATTTATCGCTGAGGTCGGCGTGTACGAAGCGGTGTTCACCCAGGTCGAAGTCCGGCGCGAGGCGGTCGGTAAGCGTGAAGCGGTAACGATCCTTTGATGCTTGGAAAAATGTCTTGCCGATTCTGCCGCAGGCGCCGGTGAGTAGTACGTTGAGTCCGTTCACGGGGTAGTCCCTGTTTAGTTGTGGCCGTCGAGGGCGAAGGTGTGGAAACCTGCGTGCTGGCCGAGCCGCTGATAGTAAGCAGCAATGGCGGGGTAGGGTGGACGCTGCATCGGCGTCACCTGCCAGCGGTGTACCGAGAGGCCGATGAGGATGTCGGCGAGGGTGAACTCATCGCCGGCTACATACGCGCCGGTTTTGGCCAACTGTTGTTCGAGAATGCCCATCCTGTCGTTCCACAGCTTTACGGCGGCGTTGATCTGCACTGCGTCCAGGCCATCCGGGTTGTTGCGCACCAGTGCGGTGAACGCGTCGCCCCAGGCGCGGTTGAGTTCGACGGCTTGCCAGTCAATCCATTGCTCGACGCGGGCTCGTGGCGCGGGCTCGACGGGGAGCAGGTCGCTGCGTTGATAGAGGCCGACCAGGTAGCGGCAGATGGTGTTGGATTCCCATAGCACGCCATGGTCGTCGATCAAGACGGGGATTTGGGCGTTGGGGTTCAAGGCAAGGAATTCGGCGGACTGCGTGGGCTTGAAGCCGATGCCCCAGTCTTCACGCACGTAGTCGATGCCCAGTTCCTGGCAGGTCCACAACACTTTGCGCACGTTGATGGAGGACGTGCGGCCCAAGATTTTCAGTGAATGTCCCATGGTGCTTCCCTGGCGATGGAAAGTGGTCAATCTAGCAGGGGTAAAGTGGGCACGGTTAAAAAATGTGGGAGGGAGCAAGCCCCCTCCCACATCTGGACCGAGTAAGGTCTCAGCAGCGCGGCGCGTGCTGGTCCATGGCTTTGCCTACCAGCAATACGCTCAGCTCACTCAGTTGATGAATGGCCAGGGCCACATCACGGTGTTTGCCGGTGAGGTCATCGGACAGGTCGAGCAGCAAGGTGCTGACGGAGCAGACGGTTTCGTAGCTGTTGATCAGCAGGGTTTCGGTCGGGGTATCGGGGACGACGGTAAAAAGGGTCGTTGGCGGACTGGTTGTAACCTTGCTCATAAAAGGTGTTCCTTAATGTGGCTACACCTCGTCGCTACTAAACGAAGGGGTGGCAGCTGTACGCAGGTTAGTAGACCGGTGAACACCCAAAGCCGGCGCACCCGGAGGTGCCCTACGCACAGCCGCCATCGAACATAGGAGAGGCTCGTGCACTTAGGATGCTCAAATTCAGGCTACTAAACCCGATCACCGAGAAATTCAGCGACCGGCAAACCTTAAAGACCGCCACCCAGGCGCACAAGCCGGCGGATTCTGACGTAAGCGTAGGTAATGGAGCAAGGCACTTGCCGCGATGTCAGCCGCTTCCTACAGCCGTCCTACGTGCTCTCCCGCACCTGCAACTCAAACCCCATATCCACCACCGGCTTGGCAATCTTGTTGCCCGCCATGATCGTCAGCAAATGCTCCGCAGCCCGTCGGCCAATCGCCTCACGCGGCGTGCTGATGCTGCTCAGGCGCGGCACCATGAATGACGACGCGGGCAGATCATTGAAGCCCAGCACCGCGACACGTTCCGGCACCTTGATGCCGTGACGCAGAGCTTCCAGCAGTGCGCCCTGGGCCAGGTCATCGTTGCCGAAGAAGATCGCATCCACATCCGGATGCGCTGCCAGCAATTGCAGGAACAATTCGCCGCCCAGGCCCACGGAGGAGGGGCGAGGTGTCAAAAGTTCCAGTGCCGGGTCGTACATGCCCGCCTGTTGCAAGGCGCGGCGGAAGCCTTCACCGCGCAACAACGTGCGCTGATCCAGTTGCGCGCCGATGTAGGCCAGACGTTTGCGCCCACGGGAGAGTAAATGTGCCGCCGCTGTTTCACCGGCAGCCAGTTGCGAGAAGCCCACGCAGTTCACGCCGGCGTTGGGGTCCAGGTCCATCATGTACACGCAGGGCACATTGCTGGCTTCGACCATCCGTCGGGCGCTTTCGGTGCGATCGAACCCGGTCAACAACAATCCCCGCGGCTGGTAGGCCATGTAGTTACGCAGCAGGTTCTCTTCCTCATCGCGCGAATAATGGGAGTTGCCGATCAGCACTTCAAAGCCCTTGGGCCGCAGCACCTGGTGGATGGCCTCCAGGGTTTCGATAAACAACAGGTTGGACAGCGACGGCACCAGCACCACCACCGAATGGCTCTGGGCCGACGCCAGGGCGCGGGCGGCGGGGTTGACCACGTAGCTGAGTTCAGCGGCGGCCTGTTGGACTTTTTCCACCAGGTCGGTGGCCACCGTGCTGATGCCGCGCAGGGCGCGGGAGGCCGTGATCGGGCTGACCCCGGCCAGGCGTGCAACTTCATTAAGGGTAGGGCGACCCGTCGTGCGGGTATTTTTATCGTTCTTGGAGGTCATCAGGCGGCTTGCCAAACAAAAATCGAGGCACTAAGGTAGCGCTGTCTCCAAAGGGCTGCAAATTATTGAATCCAGGGTTGCCTGATCCGGTTCGAATGATTGGAGCAGATGCACGCGTCACTCCATAAAAATGACAAGTCGGCGCGGGAAAAGCCTGTTTTTGCACTAGCCTTATGCTGTGCAAAGGTAGCGCTATCTGCGTCCTGAGGTGTTTCATGAGTCAACCTGTTACCGCCCTGGTCATCATGGGTGTTTCCGGCTGTGGCAAGTCCAGCGTCAGCGAAGCCCTGTGCCGCCTGAACGGCGCCACGGCCATTGAAGGCGACAGCTTTCACCCCGCCGCGAACATCGACAAGATGAGCGCCGGCCACCCCCTCAACGACGACGACCGCGCCGGCTGGCTCGACATCCTGTGCGATGAACTGCGCCGCTCGCTCAAGGCCGGCGAGCATCCGGTGCTCACCTGTTCGGCCCTGAAAAAGAAATACCGCGACCACCTGCGCGAAGCTGCGCCGGGCCTGGGCTTTGTGTTTCTGGAGCTGACCCGCGAGGTGGCCGCCGACCGCGTGTCCCATCGTCCCGGCCATTTTATGCCGGCAAGCCTGATCGACAGCCAGTTCGCCACCCTTGAATCGCCCAAGGGCGAGCCGCTGACCCTGGCCCTCAACGCCAGTGAAGACAGCGTCGAGGCACTGGCCGAGCAGACCAATACCTGGTGGCTCAAGCACGGCTTTGAACCTACTCATTAATTTTTTGCCGGAAAAGATAGCGCTATCCCCGGCAGAAAATTCAACACCCGCTTTAATAACAACAACAAACAGGAGAGACCCCCCATGTTTGGCATGTCCCACGAGTCTTACCTGCTGCTAGATGCAGTAGTCACTATCATCGGGTTGATCGTACTGATCACCAAGTTCAAGGTGCACCCGTTCATTGCACTGATCATCGCGGCCGGTTTCCTCGGCCTGACCTCGGGCATGCCCGTGGACAAGATCATCAAGGCGTTCCAGGACGGTTTCGGCGGCGTGCTCGGCTTTGTCGGCATTATCCTCGCGCTGGGCACGATGCTCGGCAAGATGATGGCCGAATCCGGCGGTGCCGATCAGATCGCCCAAACCCTGATCCGCGCTTTCGGCAAAGAGAAGGTCCAGTGGGCAATGATGTTCGCCGCGTTCCTGGTGGGCATCCCGCTGTTCTTCGAAATCGGCTTTGTGCTGCTGATCCCGTTGGTGTTTATCGTCGCCCGGCGTACCGGCGTGTCGCTGATCAAGATCGGCATCCCGCTGCTGGCCGGCCTGTCGGCGGTACACGGCCTGGTGCCACCGCACCCGGGCCCGTTGCTGGCCATCGGCGTGTTTGGTGCCGATATCGGCAAGACCATTCTGTACGGCCTGATCGTCGCACTGCCGACCGCCATCATCGCCGGCCCGATCTTCGGTACGTTTATCGCCAAGTACATCCCCGGCAATCCGTCTCAGGAACTGGTGGACCAACTGGCCCGCGAAACCGATAACAAGTCGTTGCCCAGCTTCAGCATCACCCTGATCACCGTGCTCTTGCCGGTATTCCTGATGCTGCTCAAAACCTTCGCCGACATCGCGTTTGCCGAAGGCAACGTGGTGCGCAACTGGATGGACATGATCGGCCACCCGATCACCGCCCTGCTGCTGGCGTTGCTGTTGTCGCTGTACACCTTTGGCCATCGCCAGGGCATCCATTCCAAGCAGATCCTCAAGTTGCTCGACGCCAGCCTGGCGCCGACCGCTGCGATTATCCTGATCATCGGTGCCGGTGGTGGCTTCAAGCAGATGCTGGTGACCAGCGGCGTGGGTGATGTGATCGGCCATATGGCAGTCAACGCACAGATCAACCCGATCCTGCTGGCGTGGCTGGTGGCGGCGGTGATTCGGATTGCCACCGGTTCGGCGACGGTGGCGACCATTACCGGTGCAGGCATTGTGGTGCCGGTGGTCGGCATGATCCCGGGGGTTAACCGTGAGTTGCTGGTACTGGCGACGGGCGCGGGTTCGTTGATTCTGTCTCACGTCAACGATGCGGGGTTCTGGCTGGTCAAGCAGTACTTCAACATGACCGTGGCCGAGACGTTCAAGACCTGGACGGCGATGGAGACCATCCTGTCGATCGTGGCGCTGATCTTCATCATGTTGCTGTCATTGGTGGTGTAAGCCACACCCCAAAGCAAGAGTGGGAACTGATCAAGTGTGGAAGCTGGCTTGCCTGCGATGACGGCCTGCCAGCCCACGCCAATCTACCTGACACTCAGCGATCCAACTGTGGGAGCTGGCTTGCCTGCGATGACGGCCTGCCAGCCCACGCCAATCTACCTGACACTC
>NZ_JAEKCN010000038.1:0-18195 GCF_016405455.1 Pseudomonas sp. MF7453
GCCGCCTGATCCGCAAACGCACCGACGATGGCATCACCGAGTATGCCTACGACAATGCCGACAACCTGCTGGCGATCAACTTCACCGACATACGAGGTGACCAGCAGCGGCTCGACTACAGCTACGACGCCCTCGGTCAGTTGCTTAGCGAGACCAACAGCGCCGGCCTTTTGCAGTACGACTACGATGAACTGGGCAACCTGCAAACCCTGACCCTGCCCGACCAGCGCCAACTTAACCACCTGTACTACGGCAGCGGCCACCTGCATCAAATCAACCTGGGTGGCCGGGTGATCAGCGATTTCGAGCGAGATGCACTGCACGACGAAGTGCTGCGCACCCAGGGCAGTCTGCTGACCCGCACGCGCTACGACCGCAGCGGCCGCCTCAGCCAGAAAGCCTTGCACTATCAGCAGGTGGCCCGCGAGGTGCTGCCGCTGTTGCAGAAGGACTACCAGTATGACGCCAGTGACAACCTGGTGGCCGAGATACTGACCCAGACCCAGCGCCCAGGCGCTAATCGCCCGACCCCGGCAGCCAATGACGACAGCCTGATCGGGCGCTTTCATAACCAGTCCTCGACCGGCAGGTCCTATCAAGGCAGTGCCCAATACGGCTACAACCCCGTCGAGCAAATCCAGAGCGTGCACCGCAGCAGCCCTGGGTTGCTGGGCCAGCACATCGAGAGCCTCAACTACGACCCAGCCGGCAACCTGTTCGACGGCTACCGAGTCAACGGCCTGATCAAGCACAACCGCGTACATGTGTATCAGGACAAACGTTATCGCTATGACCGCTTTGGGCGGCTGAGCGAAAAGCGCATCGGCAGCAGCCGGATCCAGCACTTCGAATACGACGCGGAACACCGGCTGACCTGTATCCGCCAGCAGCAGGGATCAATGGCCCAGCGCATTGTTTTCAATTACGACCCGTTGGGGCGACGCATCAGCAAGCGGGTGTACAACAACGATGCCAGCGAACCCAATAATCGCACCCTGTTCCACTGGCAAGGCTTGCGGCTACTTGGAGAGGTGCAGGACGGTAGGCCCAGCCTGTACGTGTATGCCGATCCGGGAAGTTACGAACCACTGGCACGCGTCGACGGCAAGCCAGGGAGCGAGGCTATCTACTACTTTCACACCAACCTCGCCGGGCTGCCGGAACAGATTACTGACACCGACGGCCACACGGTGTGGCACAGCGAATACCTGGCTTGGGGCAGAACGCGGGACGAATGGCATGATCGGCAGGCGGGAGGTGAGCAGAACCTGCGTTTTCAGGGCCAGTACCTTGACCGCGAAACCGGGCTGCACTACAACACCTTCAGGTTTTTTGATCCGGATGTGGGGCGGTTTACCCAGCCGGATCCGATTGGGTTGGCGGGCGGATTGAACCTCTATCAGTACGCGCCGAACGCGATTGGTTGGGTCGACCCGTTGGGTTGGGCTCCGGTTGAACCGGGCGACGTAATTGACTATGGGAAAAGAGCGCCGGGCTTCGAGAAACATCATGGGATACTGGATGCATGGTCCAAGCACAACATCAAAGGATACGCATCTCGAAACGGCCAGACTCCAACCGTAGTGATGACTGAAGACCAGCACACTGCGACCAAAGATGTTGCTAAAGATTGGATTCAGAAAAAAACCGGGAAACGAGGCTTTAACGGTTTCGACTGGAAGAGCGTTTCAAAATTCGAAATACTCAGACTCTCCAACAAAATGTTTGCAGCAGCAGAAGCTAAAGGATTTCCGAAGGCTGCGCGCATCTTGTACAACAAAGCGATGAAAAACTACTTACGCAAGGTATGCGAAATATGAGCCTGACTAAAATAGTTGACATAATAGAAAACTCAGACTGCGTGACAGTGCCTTCTACTGGTTTTCCAACGAAACCCGTCCCTAATGACTTGGCCGAATTTTATAAGAATTATAGCAGTGCCATTTTCTATCCCCGGGAACATTACAGCTTCACGATTCAGCCACCTGAGCTTGAGCGTTCCGACTTCGTCGTCATGAAGGAAGATTTAGAAGACCCAGACTCAGCTAACTGGTATGCACTAGTACGATGTGAGGATCAGATCATTTCAATTGATCTGACTCAAGGTCCGCATTTTGGCTATTGCTACGACTCGTTTTGGGATAGTTATCCTACGGCAGATGAAAGCACACTGATAGCAAAGTCATTCACTGAACTAATCGAAAAAATCATTGCCTCCGGAGGAAAAAACCTATTCTGGATACCGAACCACACTTGATATTGAGGCCAAGCTCACTGAAAGCAGGACTAGCCGCTGAGAGGGCCAAGTCCTGCTCTACGCTACGGATAAAACATTCGAATAAATTATGCTTTCCAAGAAACTGATCGACTTCTGTAAGAAAAATGGCTGGTGGTTCGATGAGAGTAGTTCAGATTACGAACTAGAGCTACAAAAAATAGGGATTTCGACATCAAGTGACTTTGGTGAATTTTACCTTCACGTTGAAGACGGCCCGACTTTCATCCATAACGGAAAAGAAATATATCAAGTCTGCTGGTTTTCAAAAAACACCGACTTTGAGTCAAACATCAAGAGTGCACAAAGCGCTCTTAACCTAACACCAGAACATATCCCTCTGGATAGCTTTGAGGGTGAGTTCGGCTATTTTTACAACATCAAGAATGGTACGGTCACAAAAATATCGCTGGGGCAGTCCCTTGAAGACTTTACGGCGGGGAACTTGCAGCCTCAATGGAAAAGCTTCAATGACTTTATGGAGAGTTATTTTGAACTCGAATAGCCCGATCGACTTATCTAAATAGATTTAGGTGTAGCAAACGGATTCAGTACCCGCCAATACTCCTCGCCGAATTGATCAGCGCAGCAGTGGAAACTTTCATCTATGCGGCAGCTGCGTTGGCGGTGACTGCGGCTATTGGCCTTGCCGTCGCGGGCACCGCCTTCACGGGTGGCGCGCTCGGCTTCGCCATCGGAATAGCGGCAGGCGCTGCGGTAGGCGCCATGAGTTCGATTCCCATAGGCGAGGATCGAAGTATCGGTGACGCCATCTCTGACTTTAGCGATTCAATTGGCAACGCAATAGACTCACCGGACGTCTATGGCGAAATCAAAAGCGGCTCCAAAAATACCTTTATCAATGGCAAACCCGCCGCTCGCGCTGCGGCGGTCAGTTCCCCCAATGGGTCTGGAGAAGAGGAAAAAGGCGAGGAGCCTTCCGTTCTGGAGAACGTAAGTGCGATAGCCCAAACAGCTCTGGGATTTGCATTTCCACCCTTCAAGTTGGTCAAAGACTTCTTTGACACGGTTCATCAGATATTCAACCCACCAGTAACAACACCAGCAGCCCCGGGGTTCACCCCCAAGGAAGAAGACAAGATCACCTGCACCCGTCATCCCCCCATGCCTGAGACCTACATCGCACAGGGCTCAGACAAGGTGCAGATCAATAGTCGGCCGGCGGCACGCTCGGGAGATAAGGCCACCTGCGATGCCACCATCGATGTGAACGCAAACGTCTCTCCCAATGTGCGTATTGGCGGCGGAACAGTGACGGTTCGGAACATTCACAATGGCAAAAGCAAGACTGCGCAGATCGCGGGGATTGTTGCGGCACTGCTTATATCCAGACGAATGGGGGCTCGCCCTCGTCGCTCCCCAAAAGCGAAAAAAAACGACTCCATCATCTGTCCGTTAAAAGGCAGACCTGTACTTATCTCCACCGGCAGCAAAATCCTCTACGGTGCAGAAGACGTCGACTTCAGCCTACCTGGGTTGCTGGGCATCGATTGGGCCCGAAGCTACGACAGCAACGACTCCCGAACCGACGGTATTTTCGGTCGGGGCTGGAGCGTTCCCTATGAGGTGGAAATCGCTCGTGTCCCGCATCCCCACGGCGGCGAGCTATGGATCTACGTCGACGAGACAGGCAACCGCCTGGAACTCGGCCAACTCATAGCCGGCAATGCGTTCGTCAGTGCCATCGATGGCTTGGCCTTCTTCCCGCTAGAGGATGGTCGGACCGTTGTCGAAGACATCTACGCAGGGCGTTATCAGGTTTTCCAGTCTGATCCGCATAACCCGCAACGCTCGCGACTGATCCGCTTGGGCGACCGCAACCTCAACGTCCTCGACATGTTGTACGACGAACAGGGCCGCCTGCACTTCCTCGTCGACAAGTACAGCCAAACCGTAGTACAGCTTCACTACGATCAACAACACCCCAAGCGTGTCGGCAAAGCGTCCCGTGTATTCCTGAAGGCCGGCGAAAACCCCAGCATCGAGCGCAACAAGACGCTGGCCAGCTATCGCTACACACGCAGTGGCCAGTTGCATGAAGTGTTGGACGCGACCGACCACGTGGTCCGCCGCTTCACCTACACCGCCGAGGGCTACCTGAACAGCCATCAGGTCGCCAGTGGCGCCGTTCGCGAGTACGAATGGGCACGCTTTGCCATCCCCAAGAACCGCCCCACACCCAAGCGTGCAGACGGCACCGGGTACCAACTTCCGCCACTATTGGAGCCACAACCCGACCACGAATGGCGCGTCACCCGCCACTGGGGCAGCGATGGGGAAGAGTATCGATTCGAATACGACCTGGAACGGGGCGAGACCCACGTCACCGACAACCTCGGTCGTCAGGACCATTACTATTGGGGCCCGTTCTACGAGATCTACAAACACATCGACCCCCTCGGCAATTGCTGGCAAGAGGAAATCATCGCCGGTCAATTAATGAAGAGTGTCGATCCACAGGGCGGTGAATGGCACTACAGTTACGATGACATTGGCCGCCTGACAGAGACGCGCGATCCATTGGGGCGTAGCGAACACATCCGCTACCTGCGGCACTGGGCATTGCCGGTGGAAGTCACCGACACTGCCGGGCACACATACCGTTCCCGCTACGACGCCCAGGGCAATCTGTTGTGGGAAGCGGATCCGCTGGGCCGCAAGACCCACTACCAATACGACCCCGAAGGCCGGGTGGTACGCATCACCGACACGCTGGACAAGACCAAGTACCTGAGTTGGAACGTGCACGGCCAGTTGCTCAGCTATCGCGACTGTTCCAATGCGCAAACGCTGTACCACTACGACACCGACGGACGCCTGTGCGAAAGCATCAACGCCCGCGGCGAGCACACTCATTACCGTTACGACGCCCGTGGTTATCTGATAGAAAGCCAGCGCCCGGACGGGCGCATCGATCGCTACGATATCGATGCCGCCGGCCAACTGACCGCCTATACCGACCCGGCCCAGCGCATCACCCGCCTGCGTTACGACCACAGTGGCCGGCTAATCCGCCGGATTGACGCCCTCGGCCACAGTGTCGAGTTTGGCTACGACGCCTATGGCCGCCTGCTGCACTTGAGCAATGAAAACCGCGAACGCTACCGCTTCGAATGGGACGTGCTGGACCGCCTGCTGGCCCAGCAGGACCTGGATGGCAGCGGGCGCATCTACCAGTACAACCCGTTGGACGATGTCACCGCCATCCACCACATCCCCGCGCCGAATGCCGAACCTGAGCTGGATGGCAAGGACAGCGCCGAACCGCACAGGCCACTGGTACATCATTTCGAGCGTGACGCCCTCGGCCGCCTGATCCGCAAACGCACCGACGATGGCATCACCGAGTATGCCTACGACAATGCCGACAACCTGCTGGCGATCAACTTCACCGACATACGAGGTGACCAGCAGCGGCTCGACTACAGCTACGATGCCCTCGGCCAACTGCTCAGCGAAACCAACAGCGCCGGCCTGCTGCAGTACGACTACGACGAGCTAGGCAACCTGCAAACCCTGACCCTGCCCGATCAGCGCCAACTTAACCACCTGTACTACGGCAGCGGCCACCTGCATCAAATCAACCTGGGCGGCCGGGTGATCAGCGATTTCGAACGCGACCAACTGCATGACGAGGTCTTGCGTACCCAGGGCAGTCTGCTGACCCGCACGCGCTACGACCGCAGCGGCCGCCTCAGCCAGAAAACCCTGCACTACCAGCAGGTGGCCCGTGAGGTGCTGCCGCTGTTGCAGAAGGACTACCAGTATGACGCCAGCGATAATCTGGTGGCCGAGATACTGACCCAGACCCAGCGTCCTGGCGGTAGCCGCCCGACCACGGCAGCCAATGACGACAACCTGATCGGGCGATTTCACAACCAATCATCGACCGGCAAGTCCTATCAAGGCAGTGCACAGTACGGCTACAACCCCGTCGAGCAAATCCAGAGCGTGCACCGGGGCCCGTCTATCGAGAGCCTCAACTACGACGCGGCCGGCAACCTGTTCGATGGCTACCGAGTCAACGGCCTGATCAAGCACAACCGCGTACATGTGTATCAGGACAAACGTTATCGCTATGACCGCTTTGGGCGGCTGAGCGAAAAGCGCAGTGGCAGCAGCCGCATCCAGCACTTCGAATACGACGCGGAACACCGGCTGACCTGTATCCGCCAGCAGCAGGGATCAATGGCCCAGCGCATTGTTTTCAATTACGACCCGTTGGGGCGACGCATCAGCAAGCAGGTGTACAACAACGATGCCAGCGAACCCAATAATCGCATCCTGTTCCACTGGCAAGGCTTGCGGCTACTTGGAGAGGTGCAGGACGGTAGGCCCAGCCTGTATGTGTATGCCGATCCGGACAGCTATGAACCGCTAGCACGGGTCGACGGCAAGCCGGGCAGCGAGGCGGTCTTCTACTTCCACACCAACCTGGCCGGGCTGCCGGAACAACTGACCGACACGGACGGCACCACGGTGTGGCACAGCGAGTACCTGGCCTGGGGCAGGACGCGGGATGAGTGGCATGATCAACAACCGGGACGTGAGCAGAACCTACGTTTTCAAGGGCAGTACCTTGACCGCGAAACCGGGCTGCACTACAACACCTTCAGGTTTTTTGATCCGGATGTGGGGCGGTTTACCCAGCCGGATCCGATTGGGTTAGAAGGAGGCATCAATCTCTACACCTATGCCCCTAATCCGCTGCGTCATATTGATCCACTGGGCTGGGCTGAAATTCCACTAGACAAGCCTGGATACACTACTTACGGCTTATATAATCCAGGAGAAAAAAATCCGTACTATGTAGGTCACACAGGTCAAACAATGAAGGATCGCCTCGGCGAGCATATTTATAAGAACCGTGCTACAAATGGGACAACCATTAAATCGCTAAGTGGCAATCCCGGCAGCCTAACCTACAGCCAATCCAAAGGGTACGAACAAGCATTTAGGGAACATTACAAAACCAAAACAGGGTTTCCTGGAAACGTGATAGAGCCCGTTGACAAGAATAGAACCGATCCGAGAGCCGCCTCCCATTTACGGCATTACAATGAAATGAAGGGAAGGCTTGACAGTAATGACCCCTGCTAAGGAAAAACAATGTCAATTTTGAAAGTTTCAGAAGGCGACATAATTTGCATACCCGCTTGCAAACACAAAAAATGGGGGTTTGTCGTAGGGCGCATAGTTCTCAACAGCCACTACGTCACATGGCTGGAAGTATTCTCGAAGTACTATGGTGACTTCAATATATCAAGAGATGAAATCTTGCGGCAAAACCTCTCTAAAAATAATAGATTATTTAATCCAGTCCACGTATCGCTAGACTTTGGTAAATATTTTGGAAAAATAAAATGGCCCACCATTCACACCAACAGCTACAATCAAGCAGATTCAAATATTGAAGATATAGAGTTCGCCTCCCCCGACTACAAAACCTCAGGAATCTTCTACAAAAACAATAAAGAACTACATGAACCAGCGGATAGAAGAAGGCCTCTTGAGGATTGCACCATATATTCCAACCCTCAACTGATCCACCGAATCAACTTACACCTTTCTGGGATCGCCAATAAAACCATTCCATGGAACGCTGAAACCATACACAATTTGATTGAACAAAGAAGCATTAAGTGGTGGCTTGATGGAATCCAATACTGCGCCGATTCCGTAGATGCGGCCGCCCGAGAGTTTAAAATATCAAAGCAGTAGTCCCTTGCTAACCCTTGCCCTTTGCCAGGAGTTGTAACCACTCACCCACTTCAGCAACCTCCCTTTCCGCTCATCAGCAAAATAGCAAGGTGGCTAAGGCACTACAGCTACGATGACATTGGCCGCCTGACAGAGACGCGCGATCCATTGGGGCGTAGCGAACACATCCGCTACCTGCGGCACTGGGCCTTGCCTGTGGAAGTCACCGACACTGCCGGGCACACATACCGTTCCCGCTACGACGACCAGGGCAATCTGTTGTGGGAAGCGGATCCTCTGGGCCGCAAGACCCACTACCAATACGACCCCGAAGGCCGGGTGGTACGCATCACCGACACGCTGGACAAGACCAAGTACCTGAGTTGGAACGTGCACGGCCAGTTGCTCAGCTATCGCGACTGTTCCAATGCGCAAACGCTGTACCACTACGACACCGACGGACGCCTGTGCGAAAGCATCAACGCCCGCGGCGAGCACACTCATTACCGTTACGACGCCCGTGGTTATCTGATAGAAAGCCATCGCCCGGACGGGCGCATCGATCGCTACGATATCGATGCCGCCGGCCAACTGACCGCCTATACCGACCCGGCCCAGCGCATTACCCGCCTGCGTTACGACCACAGTGGCCGGCTAATCCGCCGGGTTGACGCCCTCGGCCACAGCGTCGAATTTGGCTATGACGCCTATGGTCGCCTGCTGCACTTGAGCAATGAAAACCGCGAACGCTACCGCTTCGAATGGGACGTGCTGGACCGCCTGCTGGCCCAGCAGGACCTGGATGGCAGCGGGCGCATCTACCAGTACAACCCGTTGGACGATGTCACCGCCATCCACCACATCCCCGCGCCGAATGCCGAACCTGAGCTGGATGGCAAGGACAGCGCCGAACCGCACAGGCCACTGGTACATCATTTCGAGCGTGACGCCCTCGGCCGCCTGATCCGCAAACGCACCGACGATGGCATCACCGAGTATGCCTACGACAATGCCGACAACCTGCTGGCGATCAACTTCACCGACATACGAGGTGACCAGCAGCGGCTCGACTACACCTACGATGCCCTCGGCCAGTTGCTCAGTGAGACCAACAGCGCCGGCCTTCTGCAGTACGACTACGACGAGCTGGGCAACCTGCAAACCCTGACCCTGCCCGATCAGCGCCAACTTAACCACCTGTACTACGGCAGCGGCCACCTGCATCAAATCAACCTGGGTGGCCGGGTGATCAGCGATTTCGAGCGAGATGCACTGCACGACGAAGTGCTGCGCACCCAGGGCGCTCTGCACACCCGCACGCGCTACGACCGCAGCGGCCGCCTCAGCCAGAAAGCCTTGCACTATCAGCAGGTGGCCCGCGAGGTGCTGCCGCTGTTGCAGAAGGACTACCAGTACGACGCCAGCGATAATCTGGTGGCCGAGATACTGACCCAGACCCAGCGTTCTGGCGGTAGCCGCCCGACCCCAGCAGCCAATGACGACAGCCTGATCGGGCGTTTTCATAACCAATCATCGACCGGCAAAAGCTACCAAGGCAGCGCCCAATACGGCTACAACCCGGTCGAGCAAATCCAGAGCGTGCACCGCAACAGCCCGGCGTCGCTGGGCCAGCACATCGAGAGCCTCAACTACGACGCGGCCGGCAACCTGTTCGATGGCTACCGGGTTAATGGGTTGATTAAGCACAACCGGGTGCATGTGTATCAGGACAAACGTTATCGCTATGACCGCTTTGGGCGGCTGAGCGAAAAGCGCATCGGCAGCAGCCGGATCCAGCACTTCGAATACGACGCGGAACACCGGCTGACCTGTATCCGCCAGCAGCAGGGATCAATGGCCCAGCGCATTGTTTTCAATTACGACCCGTTGGGGCGGCGTATCAGCAAGCAGGTATATAAAGACGACGCCAGCGAACCCAATAATCGCACGCTGTTTCATTGGCAAGGGTTGCGGCTGTTGGAAGAGGTGCAGGACGGCCGATCCAGCCTTTACGTGTTTGCCGATCCGGGCAGCTATGAACCGCTAGCCCGCCTTGATGGCAAGGCGGGCAGCGAGACGATCTTCTACTTCCATACCAACCTGGCCGGACTGCCGGAACAGCTGACCGACACGGACGGCACCACGGTGTGGCATAGCGAATACCAGGCGTGGGGCAGGACGCGGGACGAATGGCATGATCAGCAGCCAGGGCGTGAACAGAACCTGCGTTTTCAGGGGCAGTACCTTGACCGCGAAACCGGGCTGCACTACAACACCTTCAGGTTTTATGATCCGGATGTAGGGCGGTTTACCCAGCCGGATCCGATTGGGTTGGCGGGTGGGCTGAACCTCTACCAATATGCGCCGAACGCGATTGGGTGGTTTGATCCACTCGGCTGGATGCCTTTTTGGAAACCTTTAAAACACGACGGAATGGGTCATCATCCGTTTCCAAGGGCACATGCCAACTCGCACGGCTATCCTGAGCTAGGAAGTAAACTAGATTCCCCTTCTTGGTATCCAAACAAAGTTGAAGGTTCCGATACACTACATAAAAAATTTCACGCAGAAATAAGCAAGCAAGGCGTTCCTTTTAGTACAAAATTTGACGGGACATCCAAAACCTTAATCAACAAAATTGCCAAAGCATACGAAGGCTTTCCTGAAAAAGGAATGTTAAAAATACCAAGAACTGGTGAAATTTTAGCAAAAAACATTACAATCAGAGAAGCTTTCTTAAAAATAGTTGGCAAAAACTCTAACTCCAAATCAAACTCAGGATGCGACCTATGAAAAATGCAGCAACCATCTCACTGTATGAACCAGGGATAGTTCTATTTGACCCGATACAGCTTTCAGGCTACTTAAAACTTTTTAAACCCAACCTCAAAGACGTTTTCGACTTTTTTATTAATAATGAAGAAGCTGGAAAAAAAGCCGTTACTATGGGTATCGTGTTTCCAATCTATGAAGTCCCCGAAAGGGAGTATTCGATTTTTATAGCGCACCCTGCCAACCCCATAACTCAAGGTGCAACCCAAGTATGCCACTACTCCAACCTACCTATAGAAATAACCTCCGGAATATTAATTGCCGCCGACCTCAACGCCCTTATCGACTGGGATGAGTTTTTTTTCACAAACTATCTAGAGAACTACAAAAAAAAACTCGACAACAATGACTACCTACAAGTCAAGCCTGGTCGCTACCGAATGGATATCTCAGGTTACACTAACTTGCCGAAGCCACTGTCAAACTACGGATACGAATTAAAACTTACCTCAACAGACACTCTGCCAAAAATCAGTAATTATAAAGACGTCTCGGACTTCGATTTTTCAATGGATTAAGATTTTATCTATTTGGCGAGGAGCCATCCCCCATTATTACACCCCGCCGCTATACCAATTCGAACGTGATGCCCTCGTCCGCTTGATTCTCAAACGCACCGACGATGGCATCACCGAGTATGCCTATGACACTGCCGACAACCTGCTGACGATCAACTTCACCGACATCCGAGGTGACCAACAGGGTCTCAACTATATCTACGACGCCCTCGGTCACCTGCATCAAATCAACCTGGGCGGCCGGGTGATCAGCGATTTCGAGCGCGGCGCATTGCACGACGAAGTGCTGAGCACTCGCACGAGCTAGAGCAAAGGTAAACTGTTCAGCGAACGCAGCTATACCGGCAGGGTGATACCAAACGTATTGCCACCGCCCTCACTGCGCACAAACACATCCCCCCCATGCATCAACGCAATCGCCTTGACGATCGCCAGCCCCAGCCCGTGATTGGCCCCGCTGTTGCTGCGCGAGGCATCCACGCGGTAGAAACGTTCAAACAGGCGTGGCAAGTGTTCGCTGGCAATCGCATCGCCGGGGTTGGTCACGCCAATCGCCACCTGGTGTGCCTGCACCTGGATATGCACGTCGATAATCTGCCCGGGTGCGGTGTGTTGCACGGCATTGCTCAGCAGGTTGATCAGCGCACGCCGCAGGTGGGCCTTTTCGATCTGCACCAGGGCATCGCCGTCCACGCGCACCTGAACCTGGGCGTCTTCGAGGATAAAATCCAGATAGTCGAGGGTGGTGGCCACTTCATCGGCCAGGGAGCATTCGATCAGCTTGGTGGCTTTGCTGCCCTGGTCGGCGCTGGCAAGGAACAGCATGTCGTTGATGATCGAGCGCAGCCGTTCCAGCTCCTCCAGGTTCGATTGCAGTACCTCGAAATAGTGCTCGGCCGAACGCCCGCGTGTCAGCGCGACTTGGGTCTGGCCGATCAGGTTGGTCAGCGGCGAGCGCAGTTCATGGGCCACGTCGGCGTTGAACGATTCCAGGCGCGAATAGGCTTGCTCCACACGGTCGAGGGTGGCATTGAACGAATTGACGAACAAGCTCAATTCAGGCGGCAGCGGCGACAGTTGCAAGCGCCCGGAGAGTTTGGGCGGGGCGAGTTTCTGAGCCTCATCGGAGAGTTTTTCCAGTGGCTTGAGGCCGATACGCGCAACCCAGAAGCCCAACAGCGAGGCCAGCACCACACCGACCAGCGCCAGGCTGATCAGCGCGACCAGCAAGTGATGCTGAGTGGCGCGGAAGTTTTCGGTGTCGATGGCGATCATAAAGCGCAACGCCGGGCGCTGGTCCTTGGCCGCAAACTGGCTGACCAGCACCTTGAAGGGATAAGCGTGGCCGGGCAGGCGCAGGTCGCGCTTGCCTGCCGGGCCCTGTGCAAAGGCGCGGATTTGTGCATCCGGGTCGCCGTATTCATAGCTCGGGTCGCTGCTGACCACCCAGAATCGAATGCGCTTGTCTTCTTCCCCCAGTAGCTTGAGCTTGGCCTTTATCTTGACCCAATGCTCCGGCGTGCCGAAGCGGTTTACCGACGACTCCAGCACGCTATAGCGCGCATCCAGTTCGGCCCCCGGCAACAACCCCAGGCCGCGATCCACTTGCTGGTACAGCGCGCCGCCGATCAACACGAAGATCAGCAGCGCCACCAGGGTAAACATGCCGCTCAGGCGCAGGGCGATGGAGTTAGCGACCACTTTGGTTTTCCAGTATGCGGTTCTCCAGCACATAACCCATGCCGCGAATGGTGTGCAGCAGCTTGTGTTCGAACGGCCCATCGAGCTTGGCGCGCAAGCGCTTGATCGCCACTTCCACCACGTTGGCATCGCTGTCGAAATTGATGTCCCAGACCATCTCGGCGATGGCGGTCTTGGACAGTATCTCGCCCTGGCGTCGCGCCAACACGCTGAGCAGCGAGAACTCCTTGGCGGTCAGGTCAAGGCGTACACCGTTGCGACTGGCCTTGCGGCTGATCAAGTCAATCCACAGGTCGGCAACGGTGACCTGCACCGGCTCATGGCCGCCGCTGCGGCGGGTCAGGGCTTGCAGGCGCGCCACCAATTCAAGGAACGAAAACGGCTTGCCCAGGTAATCATCGGCGCCTTCGCGCAGGCCGCGGATACGGTCTTCCACGCGCTCGCGGGCGGTGAGCATGATCACCGGCGTCTGCTTGCGGGCGCGCAACGCTCGCAATACGCCAAAGCCGTCCAGGCCGGGCAACATCACATCGAGCACGATCACCGCGTACTCATTCTCCAGCGCCAGGTGCAGACCCTCGACGCCTTCACGTGCCACGTCGACGGTATAGCCTTGCTCCGTCAGGCCGCGGTGCAGGTAGTCTGCGGTTTTTTCTTCATCTTCAATAATCAGGACGCGCATGACCGCCTCAGTGTGTGGTCGCCAGCGCCAGCGCTGGTTTGGGCCTGTGGAAAAGCCGTTCGAGGTACAAGTATATGACCGGAGTGGTGAACAGCGTCAGCGCCTGGCTCACCAGCAAGCCGCCCACCACCGCAATGCCCAGCGGTTGGCGCAGTTCCGCCCCAGGGCCCGAGCCCAGCATCAAGGGCACCGCGCCGAGCAGGGCGGCGAGGGTAGTCATGATGATCGGTCGGAACCGTGTGACGCAGGCTTCATAAATCGCATCCTGCGGCGTCAGCCCACGCACGCGCTGGGCTTCCAGGGCGAAGTCGATCATCAGGATGCCGTTTTTCTTGACGATGCCGATCAGCAACACCAGGCCGATCAAGGCCATGATCGAAAAATCCTGGCCCAGCAGCCACAGCATGATCAGCGCACCCAGGCCCGCCGAGGGCAAGGTGGAAATGATCGTCAGCGGGTGCACGAAACTCTCGTACAGCACACCCAGGATGATATATACCGCCACCAGCGCTGCGAGGATCAGCCATGGTTGGCTGGCCAGCGAACTCTGGAACGCCTGGGCCGCGCCCTGGAAGTTGCCGATCAGGGTGCTGGGCATACCGATGTCGTTCTTGGCCTGGTCGAGCATGATCACCGCGTCGCCCAGGGCCACGCCGGGCGCCAGGTTGAACGACAGGTTGGCGGCGGGGAACATGCCGTCATGGCTGATAGACAACGGCCCGACGGTCGGCGGGTCGACTCTGGCCAATGCCGACAGCGGCACCATCTCGTTGGTCAGCGGCGAGCGCAAGTAAAAGTAATTGAGGCTTTCGGCCCTGCCGCGTTGCTGGCTGTCCAGTTCGAGTATCACCTGGTACTGATTGATCTCGGTCTGAAACTCGTTGATCTGGCGCTGACCGAAGGCGTCGTACAGCGCCTGGTCGACATCGGTGGCGGTCAGGCCGAAGCGGGCCGCGGCCTGGCGGTCGATGCTGATGTGGGTAATGCTGCCGCCCAGTTGCAGGTCGTTGGACAGGTCGCGAAACGCCGGGTTGCTGCGCAGTTTCTCGGTGAGGCGTTGGGTCCAGGTGTTGAGCGTCGGGCCGTCGTTGCTCTTGAGCACGTATTGGTACTGGGCGCGGCTGGGGCCGGAGCTCAGGTTGATGTCCTGGCCGGCGCGCAGGTACAGCACAATACCAGGCACCTTCGCCAGCTGCGGGCGCAGGCGGTCGATAAACTGGCTGGCGGACACGTCGCGATCACCGCGATCTTTCAGGGCAATCCAGAAGCGCCCGTTGGCGATGGTCTGGTTGCTGCCGGTGACGCCCACCGAGTGGGAAAACGCCAGCACCGCGGGGTCGGCCTTGACGATGTCCGCCAGGGCCTTGTGCTTGGCGACCATGTCCTTGTACGACACATCGGCCGCCGCCTCGCTGGTGCCGAGCACGAAACCGGTGTCTTGCACCGGGAAGAATCCCTTGGGAATGAACACATAGCCGACCACAGCCAGGGCCAGGGTTACCACGAAGATCGCGGCCATGCTGCGTTGGTGCGCCAGGGCACGGCGCAGGTTGCGCGCATAGCCGGCCAGCAGGCGTTCGCTGAAGGTGGGTTTGGCGTGGGCAGGGTGGGTAGGGGCACGCATGAACAAGGCGGCTAAGGTCGGTGCCAATGTCAGCGAAACCACTACCGAAATCAGGATGGTCGAGGTGGCCGTCAGCGCGAACTCCTTGAACAGCCGCCCGACCACGCCGCCCATGAACAGCAGTGGAATAAACGCCGCCACCAGCGAGAAGCTGATAGACACCACGGTAAAGCCGATTTCGCCGGAACCCTTGATCGCCGCTTCGCGCTGGCTCAGGCCGGCCTCCAGGTGTCGATGGATGTTCTCCACCACCACAATCGCATCGTCCACCACAAAACCCACGGCGATCACGATGGCCACCAGGGTCAGGTTGTTCAGGCTGAACCCCATCACATACATCAGGGCGAAACTGGCCACCAGCGATACACCCAGCACGGCCGACACAATCAACGTCGCCGAGAGTTGGCGCAAAAACAGCGCCATCACCGCCACCACCAGCAGGATGGCGATCAGCAGCGTCATTTCCACTTCATGCAGAGAGGCGCGGATAGTCTTGGTGCGATCGGTCAATACGCTGACCTGCACCGAGGCCGGCAACATGCCTTGCAGGCGCGGCAGTTCGGCCTGGATGCGATCGACGGTTTCGACAATGTTGGCGCCGGGCTGGCGCGAAATCACCAGGTTCACCCCTGGCGTATCGCCGGACCAGGCTTGCACGTAGGCGTTTTCCGAACCATTGATGACCTTGGCGATATCGCGCAGTTGAACCGGTGCGCCGTTTTTGTAGGAAACGATCAACTGGCCGTATTCCTCGGGGTGAAACAGTTGGTCGTTGGTCGACAGAGTCGACACGCTGTTCTCGCCATAGATCGCGCCTTTGGCCAGGTTGAGGCTCGACTGCTGAATGGCCAGGCGTATATCGGCAAGGGTCAGGCCGATGGCCGCGAGTTTGTCGGGGGAGGCCTGCACGCGAATCGCCGGGCGTTGCTGGCCGGTGATGTTGATCTGGCCGACGCCGTCGATCTGGCTGATCTGGCGCGCCAGCAGGGTTTCCACGTAGTCGCTCAGCTCGGTGCTGGGCATGCTGCCTGAGCTGACGCTGAGGATCAGCACCGGGCTGTCCGCCGGGTTGACCTTTCTCCAGGTCGGCAAGCTCGGCATATCGCCGGGCAACTTGCCGGAGGCGGTGTTGATCGCGGCCTGGACTTCCTGGGCGGCGGTGTCGATGCTTTTTTCCAGGGTGAACTGCAAGGTCAAAAGGCTTGAGCCCAAGGCGCTGCTGGAGGTCATCTGGGTCACGCCGGGGATGGCACTGAATTGCACTTCCAGCGGCGTGGCCACTGATGAAGCCATGGTGTCCGGGCTGGCACCGGGCAGTTGCGCGGTGACCTGGATCGTCGGAAATTCCGCTTCCGGCAACGGGGCGATGGACAGGCGTGGGAAGGCGATGACCCCCAGCAGTACCAAGGCAAACGTCAACAACAAGGTGGCGACCGGGTGATCAACGCACCAGGCCGAGGGCGAACGGCTGCCGCTCATGGTTGCACCGTGGCGTCAACGGTCTGGATCACCTGTGGTGGCTCCTTGAGCACCTCCACCTGGGCGCCGGCCTTGAGCCGCGACTGACCGTCGCTGACCAGCACGTCCCCGGCCTGCACGCCCTTGATGATGTTGATCTCACTGTTCTGGTAGGTGACCTGTACCGGCACCACGTCTGCTTTATCACCGTTCACTCGGTACACGAAATGCGAGTCCAGCCCACGCTGCACCACGGTCGGCGGCACCACCAGAGCATTCTTGTCGAGGGCCGTCTGGATCTTGATGGTCACCAGTTGCCCAGGCCACAGCTTTTGCGCCGAGTTGTTGAACTCGGCCTTGGCCCGCAGGGTGCCGGTGGTGGAGCTGATCTGGTTGTCGATCAGGCTCAGGTGGCCTTCGCCGAGCAGGTGGCCGGTGTCGCCGTCGGTATCGGCGCCCAGGTAGGCGTCGACGCTGGCCGGGGTTGGCGCCGCAATCAGGCCCTGCAGGGTCGGCAGCATCTGCTGCGGCAGGGAGAACTCAACGGCGATCGGGTCGAGCTGGGTGACGGAGAACAGCCCCTGGGCGTCGCTCATGCGCAGGAAGTTACCTTCATCCACGCTGCGAATGCCCACGCGACCGCTGACGGGAGAGCGAATCTGGGTGTAGGAAAGTTGCACCTTGGCAGCCTCAATCGCGGCCTGATTGCCTTGCACGGTGGCCCGGAGCTGATTCACCAACGCCTGTTGCTGGTCGTAGGTCTGCTTTGACACGCCGTCGTCGACGCTCAATTCCTTGTAGCGCTTGAGGTTGACCCGTGCCACTTGCAGTTGCGCCTGGCTTTCGCCCAGTTGCGCCTTGGCCTGGTCGAGGCTGGCGCGGATCGAGCGGTCATCGAGGGTCGCCAGCAGGTCACCGGCCTTCACCGACTGGCCTTCCTTGACCAGCAACCGGGTGAGAATGCCGTCGAGCTGCGGGCGAATCACCACATTGTGCAACGACAGCACCGAGCCGATGCCGCTGACAAACCGCGGTACATCCTGTTGCGTCACGCTCACCACCCGCACAGGAATCGCGGTAGGCGCCGCCAGCCGGGCCTTGGCTGGCCGAGTTAACGCCCAGGCTGCGACGGCCAGTATCAGGGCGGCGCCCACCATCAGGGCCATGTTTCGTTTGTTCTGCATAGGAGAGACGCCGGCGCAAACTGCACGTTTGAGTTTGGAAAGCTGCTTTATAGCGCTGTTTCACCGTCAGCACGGTGACGGCAAACTGACAGCCGTGACAGTTAGGCCCTGCGAGCTTGTCGCTTGAAGTTACTGCTGGCAGTCGCGGCCCCGTATACTTGCGCTTTTACACCTATAGCTGTGCCGGAGCCCCTATGACT
>NZ_JAEKCN010000039.1:0-15911 GCF_016405455.1 Pseudomonas sp. MF7453
CGGCACATCCTGCTGAACGGGCATTACACCTTCCAGACTGACGGCAAGTTCATCGACCTGGATGCGCTCGTGGCGGGACTGGAGCTGGGCTGACGGAAATTTCTGGGATTCCGGCGTACAACCCCAGTACGAGACCGTTTGATCGATAAACCCTCCCAGCATCCCGTCACAAACCTCGCCTGGGCGGCGCAGAAGCCGCCAGGAAGCGTTTTATGCCAAAGACCGGAATTACCCTCACGCCACCCCTAAAACGCCTCTAGAGCGCTTTATGGAGACCCTGAAGGGCTCAGAGCGTATAGCGGCATTCAAATCGCCCCTGCGGGTTTGATATACACGCATTGGAGCCTGGCTGGCGACGAAGGGGCAGGGCCACCAATACTGATTACTCGCTTTTGCGTATTTGATACCGCCTGGGCAGTGCGTACCGGCACGGTTTGAGTGTCGCGCTTTTCAAAAAAAGGTTCTGGCCGAAGGCCAGGCATATCGGATTTTTGATTTCGATCTTTTTGCGCCGGTGATGTGCTGCGTTTGGATGGGATTTAGGTGCCCGGTGGCGCGAAGCGCCTGGTAGAAGCTGTGCCGCTTGCGGCACAACATAGCTAGACCGGAGGGGGAGCCGCCCGAAGGGTGGGGGAACACCGTAGGGGTGCCCCGGCAGAGCCGCGCTTTTTGCGAATTTTTAATGCTCAACTTCGAAAAAATGCAGGGCTCTTTTTAAACCTGTTTTTTCTTGTTTTTATCTTGTTTTTAAATCTTGTTTTTAGCTCCTCTGCAGGCCACGTGGCACTAGGGCTGCAGCGATTAAGTAGCTAAGGATTCCGGGTAAGTAGCTAAGGATTCCGGGTTGAAGAGCTAAGGATTCCGGGTAAGTAGCTAAGGATTCCGGGTTGAAGAGCTAAGGATTCCGGGTGTTATCCACAGGCACGTCGGTATCGGGGAAATTGAGCTTCATTTGATCGTCATCTCTGAATCTAAAAATGAGTCGATTGATCGACCGTCCTTTTTTCTCGGTTTTCAACTCAATCTGCAGGCCACTCTTTTCCCTAAGCTCGGTAATTGCTGGATCAATTACTTTTAGCTTTAGGTTGCTGTAGCGCTCGTAGGATGGGCCTAGCTCAAGCAGGTCACGGAAGTCGTCAACACTAACAGTGTAAAGCCCTGTGCTTTTGAACTGCTGCAAGAGCTCAAACAGCCTGATTGAATGGGTAGATGACAGCGCGGCGATGCGCTTTAGCTCATAGGTTGTGAAGCTTTTGTTCAAATGGACTAGGTAGGGCTGCACATGGACAGTGAAGTACAGCTTTGTCTCGCCGCCACCATCCAAATAATCCACACGGTCAACCCAGCGAAAGCGGCTCTTGTAGCGTCCGTCGTAGGTCTTAATATCACGTTCATAGAGCGCAGAAGTGGCTTCCTTCAGGGCCTCGTAGGCCTGTTTTAGAGGGATTCCGTACTGTTCTGAGAAGTCAGGTGCAGTGATCGAAAGGGGGCGCGGCATCGGCTTACGTGGATCTATCTGTGAGATAGCCGCCAAAAGCAGACGTTGTTCATTCAGCGTGAGCTTATAGGCCGCTGTTACTAGGTCATTCGACTTGGTGACATTTTTCTTGGGAACTGCCGGTTCTGCCACGACACTTTTCATCCGACTAAATCCATACGCGGGTTTAGCTTGATACTAAACAGCTAAAACTGAAAAAACAATTAGCTGTTTAGCCCGGAATCTTTAGCTTTTGCAAAGCAAAAATTGCTTTACATGGTCGGCACCATCCAGCGCCTTGATGGCGCTCCCTATGGGAGTCGCCGAATATATGAATTATGAATTATGAATTCACAAACCCAGAAACGGCGAGTGCTTCACGTATAATTGCGCTTACGGTCTTAGGCCCTGTGCCCGCTCTTTTATTTTCTAGCGCCCGGTCTTCTAGCTGTTCAATAAGACTTGGGGGAAGGCTGATAGTGACCGGCTTTGCCTTCTTTGTTTTTGGCTGCGTCTCACCATAAGGCCGGTCCACTAAATCGCGGGTTATGGCGTCAATCTGTGCTGGGCTGGGTACATGCTTTGGTTTGGCTGATACCGTCTGACTGGGTGGCTTAGGCATCACCGAAAACCTCTTTTGTCAGCTGATCAATCTCTGCAGCAGCTTGGGCGTTATCACACTCAAGAACTGACTTACCGTTGGGAATTGCATCCTTATAGGCCTTGCGATAGAAGCCAACAGCATCCAACGGTTGAATGCTCGGAAACTCGGCCAAGTACGCCAAAAATTCTCTTCGCTCAGTCTCACGCACTGCTGGGTTTGTACTGGCCATGCTGTGGTAGGCCAAAACGCGCAGATCCGGATTCAGATCACGAACCCGCTCGCATTGCTCCTGGAGTTCACCGAGCGTATCCAAGTCCAATTGACTGCACTGGTGAGGCGCAATAATCACATCCGCGATAACTGCTCCCGTGATGAGTTCGCGCGAGTTCCGCCCAGCTACATCAACCAGTACATGATCGAATTTCTCGCCAAGTGTCTTGAGTGTTGCTGTGATGTTGTCGCGTTTCTCTATAAGTGTAAGGGCGGGGGTTAACCCTGCAGCTTCCCGCTCCGCGTACCACCTGGAAGCAGAGCGCTGCGGGTCAGCGTCCACAAGACACACGTCCGAACCACGTCGGGCGAGTGCTACAGCGAGGTTTACTGCTGTAGTTGTCTTCCCGGCGCCCCCTTTATTGCACCCAATCACAACGATCATAATTCATAATTCCTAATTGTGAATTGCGAAACTGACAGCGAGTATAGCCCATGTTGCTTCTTATGAATTCACAATTCACAAGAAGCAACATCTTGATATTGGTTGCGCGAATATTTGCAGCGGTTGGACACAATAATTGCTAGCTAGTAACATATTGGTTACCATTATGGCATGACGATAACCGTTGACGAATACCTGCGCAGCGACGAAACCAGCCCTTTCGACGCATGGTTCTCCACACTTGATGCGCAAGCCGCAGCAAAAGTTTCCACCGCGATTGTTCGGATGGAAATGGGGAATACGTCCAATATCAAGTGGTTCGATGGGCTTGGTGAGTACCGAATTGATTGGGGGCCAGGCTACAGAATCTATCTGGTACAGGAAGGCAAACGCCTGATCATCCTGTTCGGTGGCGGAACAAAATCTAGCCAGAAAGTAGACATAAAGCAGGCAGCGGCATTGTTGGCCGAGTACAAAAGTCGCAAAAGTGCGGCAAAGCGAACGAGGTAACCCATATGGCACTCACCCGCAGCTTCAAAAACACCGTTGCAGAGCGCGCCCAGCGCGATCCTGCATTTGCCCAGGCACTGCTAGATGAGGCAGCAACCTTATTCCTCAATGGTGAACCTGAAACCGCGAGAGTAATTCTGCGCGACTTAGTCAACGCCACCGTTGGATTCGAGGGGCTTGCCAAAGAAACCTCGAAACCAAGCAAAAGCCTACATCGCATGCTGTCTGTCAGTGGCAACCCAAGCATGGATAACATCGCGGCCATCTTTGCCGTTATACGCGCAAGGCTAGGCGTTGATATTCAGGTACACGCTGTCCGCGCTGCTTGATACAGGAATATCTTCATCTCCAGCTGATAACCATCGAGCGCAGCCGGCGCACTGCCTGACCCTGAGCGTACGGCACAGGTGCAGCGGGCGTAGCCGGAATCCTTCCCTGATTGGCTGCAGACCGCGCCGGGCGCGGGCTTGAAGGCGTTCATCAGGGCCGATACTGGCGCTGCAGACCAACCCGGAATCCTTCCCCCTTTGCCGCTGACTGTGACGAATCGAGCGCAACGGAGGCCGCGCCAGGCGCGGGTTTCACCAGGGCAAAGCCACTGGTACGGCATAGCCGGAATCTCTCCCTGATTGGCTGCAGGCCTTGCCATGCGTGGCTTTGCCGTGGCGAAGCCGTTGCCCCGGCATAGCCGGAATCTTTCCCTGATTGCCTGCAAACCGAGCCGAGCGCGGGCTTGGGGTTTGGGGAGCAATGGAACCGAAAACCAACGTAAGCACGAATTAGAGTTCGCTTTACTCGTATGTGACTGTTGATTGGAGAACTCTGATTGTCGAAACGAGTTTATCGAACCGCTTTTCGGATGTTTACGGTCCTTCCTGATGTTCGTTAAAGCGGTTTCATAAAACGGTGGTTTTATCGTACTCCCCAGACAGAGCGCTGGTTTGCGGGCAGGTACTGGGCTTAAGTGCGTTTACTGTTCCATTGCTCCCCGAACCCCGGCTTGAAGGCGTTCATCGGGGCCGATACCGGCGCTGCAGACCAACCCGGAATCCTTCCCCCTTTGCCGCTGACTGTGACGAATCGAGCGCAACGGAGGCCGCGCCAGGCGCGGGTTTCACCAGGGCAAAGCCACTGGTACGGCATAGCCGGAATCTCTCCCTGATTGGCTGCAGGCCTTGCCATGCGTGGCTTTGCCGTGGCGAAGCCGTTGCCCCGGCATAGCCGGAATCTTTCCCTGATTGCCTGCAAACCGAGCCGAGCGCGGGCTTGAAGGCGTTCATCGGGGCCGATACCGGCGCTGCAGACCAACCCGGAATCCTTCCCCCTTTGCCGCCGGCCGTGGCGGATCGAACGCAACGGAGGCCGCGCAGGACGCGGGTTTCACCAGGACAAAGCCGCTGGCACGGCATAGCCGGAATCTTTCCCTGATTGGCTGCAGACCGCGCCGGGCGCGGGCTTGAAGGCGTTCACCAGGGCCGATACCGGCGCTGCAGACCAACCCGGAATCCTTCCTCCTTTGCCTAGCGAATGATTCAGCCAGGCAGCACCTTTGCCAAGGTTGCAAAAGGTTGTAAAATAAAACTTAATTAACCAAACAGGGATTCCTTATGAGTACCGCCATCAAGCTCGACAGTGCCCTCGTTGAAACGGCCCGCATTTATGCTTCCGCCGCACATCGCTCAACCCCCAAACAAATTGAGCACTGGGCCACCCTCGGTCGTATTGCAGAGCAAAACCCCGAACTGCCGTATGACTTCATCATTGGTCTTTTGCAGGCCAGAGCCCAAGTGAAGGCGGGTGACGCGACCGAGTACACCTTCGGATGAAGGTCATACAGGCCAACGAGTTTGCTCGTGCGGTGAAAAAACTGCCGAAGCAGCTGAAGGCTGAACTGGACGAGGCAGTCAAAGCCATCATGGCCAACCCGTTATTGGGTGACGCTAAGGTGGCTGATTTGGCGGGTATCCGCGTGTACAAGTTCAAGCTAAATAAGCAGCTCACTTTGCTTGGGTACGAGTACGACGGAGATACAGTGACCCTGTACCTGTTAAAGCTTGGCAGCCATGAAAACTTCTATCGCGACCTGAAAAAATAAGTCGGCATCACAGTCGGCCATCATGCTCTTTCCGCCATTTTATCCAGCGCTCGATAGAGCGTAGAACGATGCACGCCCAATAGCTCCGCAGCCGCTTTCACGGTGAAACCATCTTGATCGATTAGACGGCGAGCGTGCTCGGTCTGAGCCTTAGTTAGGGTAGGGCGGGGACCAAACTGAACACCTCGCGCTTTGGCTGCTTCTCGGCCTGTGCGGGTGCGTTCCAGGATCAAGCTGCGCTCAAACTCGGCGATACCTGCAAACACAGTCATCACCATGCGGCCTGCCGGTGACGTGGTATCCGCCCACGGCTCAGCCAGGCTACGCAGGCCAGCACCGCAACCACGAATCCGCTCAGCAATATCCAGCAGGTCGCGCGTGCTGCGCGCCAGTCGATCCAACCGGGTGACAGTGACCACATCACCAGGACGCAGATGATCGAGCATCCTATCCAGCTCCGGACGCACTCGACGGGCCCCTGATACCTTTTCAGCAAACAGCTTGTTGCAGCCGGCTGCACGCAAATGATCGCGCTGCTGAGTGAGATCCTGATCGTCGGTGCTCACACGGGCATAGCCCAGCATAAGCCCGCCTGTGATGAGATCGAGGGTGCCGGGGTCGTTGTCGTCGCGCATGATTGGTCGTCGCAGGTTATGGTCGCTGCATCATGCCATTGCGCGACAGACAAACGCGACAGCCTGCCACCAGCCAGGCTGGGAGCTGACGATTTGTCGCATAACTTAGGAGTTATACGACACAGAAAATTTTCCGCCTCGACTGACTGTGGTCGCAGAGAAGGTCACCAATAACGCACAGGGCGACCACCAAAAATATAGCTTCAACACGATACGGCTAGGCAAGACCAAGACTTCTTGTTTTTCCACCTCATTAGAGGGAGAATAACCGGAAGCCATCAGTGACGGAGCTAGACCTTAATGTTTACGAATATCGTTTTCTCTGATCCGGATGAGGTCGCAACCCGCCTTAGTGCGCTTGGGGTTTCAAGAGATGCACTGATGGAAGCAATCAATCAAGGACACATGCGCCGAACGATGCTGACGCCTAATCACCCTAATATTTTTCCAGGGTTGGTAATGTGGGGAGAGTGCGTTGCAGGACTACGCAACCAACTGCGTCCTTTGGGATGGGTTCGTCACGTGCTCGGCAACTATGAATCAACGGTGAACTACGATACTAAACTGGCTATTGCAGTTGCATCGGGAGACGAGGCTACAGGACTTTTACATGCAACACCTTCCAATAGATCAAGAAAAGGTCGCAATACGGTTAATGCTATTGAAGCAAATCGGCAGGATGACTTGTTCCCTGAGTTACTAGCTCCGCATATCGATATAGCCCAGCCTGAAAATCAAGATACTTGGATATTACTTCACCACACCGATATTCTAAAAAAAGAAATTCGAGTAGAGTTTTCTAAGCCTTGGAGTATAGGTGAGGACGGAAAAATTAAACTCTGGTCTGAACGAATCATTATTGGCGAGATATCATTCGATGATGATATCGAAGATTTAATTGAACCTGAAGATATGAATATCGACTTCAATATTACTAGAAAAGCATCCTGATTTACTATGTTCAACTTCAAAAGATTTTCCCTCGCGCGCCGTCGGCGAGGGATGAAAATACGTGAGCTTGCCAATAAAATCGGAGTAACAGAACGCTCTGTTTCCAGCTATGAAAAAGGCACGCAAATACCTGAACCTTCTACATTAAGTAGAATTTCTGAAATTTTAAAATTCCCGGAAGCATTTTTTTTTGGCGATGACCCTGAAGTACCTACTCCAGACATTGCAAGTTTCCGTTCACTTTCAAAAATGACTGCTTCTCAGCGAGACTCTGCTCTAGGTGCCGGTGCAATAGCTCTTCTTTTGAATGACTGGATCGAATCACGATTCGACTTGCCAGAACCTAACGTACCAGACTTAGGGAGTGAGCGAAATAACTCAGCATCAGGGCAAATAGATGTTGAGTCTCAAGAGATTGAAGAGTACCCCGCATTACAGGCAACTCAAGCCCCGGAGGCTGCTGCGGAAATACTCAGAGCTCATTGGGGGATTGGCAATAACTCGATTAAGAACCTTATCGCTCTTTTGGAATCAAAGGGCATAAGAGTCTACTCCTTAGCAATAGATGCAAAAGAGGTAGACGCTTTCTCTATGTGGAGTGGCGGCCGGCCCTTCATGTTTCTCAATACTTTCAAATCTGCAGAGCGCTGCCGCTTTGATGCCGCTCATGAACTAGGGCATTTGGTACTGCATCAGCATGGTCATCCACAAGGCATTGATGTTGAGCGTGAAGCCAATGCATTTGCATCAGCTTTTCTTATGCCGCGCGCAAGCGTTCTTGCTCGGGCCCCGCGCTCAGCCACGATCAAAAGTCTTATAAAATTCAAAAAATATTGGTCTGTCTCCGTAGCCGCCCTTAACTACCGGCTCCACTCTTTAGGTCTGATCTCAGACTGGACGTACAGGACGCTGTGCATCCAAATTGCGCAGGAAGGATTCCGAACTTCAGAGCCAGAGGCAATCGCTCATGAAAAATCTCTTATTCTTGAGAAAGTATTTTCGGCGCTCAGAGAAGAAGGCCTAAGCAAAAATAATGTCGCGGATCAGCTAGCCATTCCTACGACAGAAATAAACGAGCTTACTTTTGGCCTAATGCTAAATGTTTTGAAGGGCGGGCTAGCAGAAGACTCAATAAAAGAGAAAACCCCATCGCCATCTATTCGATTAGTAAAGGGGTAATTTGCGACCACAAGCAGGCTCTCAAAAGTCTGCTTGTTTTATTACTTGGCTTCGCCTCGGCTATTGGCCTGCAATTCGATAACAGTCTTTCTCTTGGTACACCATACCTAGCTCTTCCAGGGCGGCTAGTGCCTCTACTATCAGCGGAGTGGTGGTCTTGGGGGCGGCGAAGTGGGCGACCAGCATCTCTAGTGTCATTGCTTGATTGCCTAACGTGTTGCGCACGGCGGCGATTTGTTCGCGCATGCCCTTTGGCCAGGTGATCTTTTTAACTTTGGCCGCAGGCTCAAGAACCACTTCGTCGCCGACATCCAGCTCAGCTTCTGACTGCTCCGGGGCCTTAGTTGCGCTGGGGTTCTGGTACTCGGGCCGCAGCCAACGGATCTGGCCTTTGGCTTCTTCGGCGGCGCGCTGGCTGTTGAGCGCGACCAAACGCAGCAACAGCTCTTCTTCGGCTTCAGCCTGAGCTTCTGACTTATCTGGCAGAGGCGTAGTCGCTCCAGGTAGACCAACCAACTGCTTGGCCAAGTCATCCCAGCCGTAGGCAGCAAATACTGAGCGGTCGAGGTCGTCGTGCAGCTCGCGCAGCATGGACACTAGACCTTGGCTGTTGATCAACTGCTCCTTAGTGGTCAGCGCTGCGCCTGAGCGCTGCTTCTCCATCACGTTGTACATGCCGGTCAGAGTCAATTCTGGGTGCTGGGCTTGTTGACGTTTTCGGTGGGCATCCAAACGCTCGGCCAGCTCGCGTATTTTTGCCTGCTGATCGGAGCTAGCGGCTGGGAAGGGGTAAGTTTCGAAGCAACGAGTCTTGTTATAGCGAGGGTCGTTTCCAACACCGAGACGCCCGCCAGCGGCAAGCGCCCAAGTGACATGCAGCCGACTGGAGAGAACGCCCATGGAAAAAGCATCACTCAGACCGAAGGCAACAAGCATGTTGTCAGGAAGAATCGATGCATCAAGAAATTGGAAAATGCGATGTTTCGTAGTTTCCACAGCCGCAATGTAAGTTGATAACCCAGAGAGATAACTGCGTAACTCTCCGCGAGTTCGCCCATGTAGCCACCAGTTTTCCCGAATCGCCTTGTCCTTATTTTGGTCGCGCTCTGGCTTCACGCGCTCAAGTACATGCTGATAGACAGAGGGGAAACGCTCCCGAACCTCATCGGCCGTAAAACCGAACAGGTCGATTACCATTACGCCGCGCGGCGACTGGGCCAGATCACGGCCATTACGATAGGCGCGAATGTGGTTTTCTAACCCATCGACAACCCCTAGACCTAATGCCTTTGCCTCTTCCTGAGTAACGATAAACCCCGCACCAAAAAGCATCATCCCCCGGCTTGTTAACCCACTATTAGCCAGGAGTGACTGCGACCCGGACACATCCGCACCGGTTTTTAAATCCGCAAACAGGCGGCCTTGCTGCTCCTGCAACTTGACCTCGATCTCATCCTGGTTACCGCTAATTTCATCACGCACTTGTAGCAAGCGCCCGTCATGCTCGCCCGCCGCACCGACGGTCATGGCAATGCGTACTTGTGCACCATCACCGGCATCCACCCAAGGATGATCGGGAATCGCAAAAGCCAGTGACAGCGGATTTTTAGCTTCCAGCTGCGCCTGCATAACGCGGCGATTGAAGGTCTGCTTAATGCTGTTGGTGGTGATAAAACCAAAACGCTGAGCCTGATCAGCACGAACGGTCTCGGCCGCTATGTGCCACCAGTGCATGACGAAATCTGCCGATTCTGGAACCTCTGGCCAAGTGCTGCGCACCGCATCGACATAGCCGTCGCCCAAAGCACGGCGCATGGTTGAGGCACCAATAAACGGCGGATTGCCAACGATGTAATCGGCCTGCGGCCACTCTGCCTTGCGCGGGTTGCGGTAGATGTACTGCTGCACCTGCGCGGCATCATCCGGCACTTTCTCACCGGTAACGGGACTGGTCTTGGTGGTAATGCCATCCCAACGAGTTACCGGCTTACCGCTCTCGTCAGTGACCAACTCCACGGCGTCATACGTGATCAACGCATCACGGTGCTCGATGTTATGAAAGTCGCGCAACACGGGCTCGGGCGGATTGACCTTGCCGTAGGTGCGGAAGTGCCATTGCAGGTAGCCGATCCACAGCACCATTTCGGCAATCTTGGCGGCGCGCGGGTTGATTTCCAAACCTAGGAATTGATGCGGATCGACGGTCAGGCCTTCCAGTTCGAAAGAGCCAGATTTAACGATACTGCCCAACACCTCCAGTACCTCAGCCTCCAGCCGCTTCATATGCTCCAGGGTGACGTAGAGGAAGTTACCGCTGCCGCACGCGGGATCGAGGACGCGGGTTTGGCACAGCTGGTGATGGAATTTGCGAATCTCGGCGACCGCTTCCTTGGTTTTGCGCTGTTGCTTGTAGGTCAACGCCGCCGCCTGAACTTCTGCCCACTCGGCGCGCAACGGTTCGATAATCGTCGGCAAAACCAAGCGTTCAACATACGCACGCGGGGTGTAATGTGCGCCCAGCTTGTGCCGCTCACGCGGGTTGAGCGCGCGCTCTAGCAGGGTGCCAAAGATGGCCGGCTCGACATAGCGCCAATCCGCTTTAGACGCTGCGGCCAGTAGACCAACCTGCTCGGCGTTCAACTCAATGACCTGGGCATCAGTGAACAAGCCACCGTTAAAGCGCAGTACATCGGCATCCAACGCAGGCGCAAAACCACCCGTGTTCATGGTCTGCCAAAGGCTGCGCAGCTGTCGGCAAAACGACTCTGGCTTGGCTTTAAGGTTTGCCAGTAGGTCGGTGAAGCTGCGCTCAGGCAGCAGGCCAACGTCTTCCGAGAACATGGTGAACAGGCAGCGCATCAAGAAGCTGGCGACCTGCTCAGCGGAGTGCCCGCTTTCTTCAAGGGACTTGGCTAGTTTGGCCAGCTGGTCGGCAATAACACGGGTGATTTTGCCCGCGTAGCGGGTTGGGTCGAGGCCCAACGGCTCAAGCCAAACCGTGCGCAGGAGTTCGCGGGTATCAGGATTGCGCAGTTGCTCTAGGGCGATCTTATGATTGCGCTGGTCAGGGAAGGCCACATAGTTGCCACCTGATCGGCTGAACTCAGAGAAAAGAGAAAACGATATGCCCACATCAACGACGACGATAAACGGCGGACGTCCCTCTTCAACAGGGAGAGCGCGTGCATATACCTCTGCTTGCTTAAGCGCTTTGGTAATGGCCGCATCCCAGCCATCACTTTCAACCTTCTTGCCCGTATCTTTGCCTTCTAGAACGAAACAGCCACGCCTATAAAGGTCGATACGACGAGCCGTTTTACCGCCATCGAAAACCTGTTCGGTAATGCTCCGCTCGAAGGTGTATGCGTTGACATTGCGATCTGCGCGGGCTGGATCGGGCTGCGGCAAGTCCAGGAGGGTGCATAGCTCGGTGAGGAACATCTGCAAGTTGGCGGTTTCATTGCCACCCCGGCTAATACCACCACCCCAACGCTCGATGTACGCCTCAACTTTTTGATCAATCACACCCGCTCTCCCTGGCTACGGCAAAAGCCGCGATTCTAACGGAGAAGACGCGATGTGATGGCACTGCCTACCTGGATACTGCGGAAGACCTTATGCGCCGTGATCATTTGTAGGAGGCGCTGCGACAACACCTGCTTGTCGCTGGGTGAATCAGTGATTCACATAATAGAAGCCGCCCATACCCACGAAGAGCGGAACCTATGAACCTGTCGATTACGATTCACCTGGAAATATCACTGGCTACAGTCTTTCTACTGGCCAATATCCCACTCTACTTACAGCAGGTTGGCTGGCCCACCTGACTACCAATATTCGGGTTTGATGGCTGGTTTTTTCCGGGTCGGAACCCGCGCGGGGAACTGGTGCGCCAAGAGTTCGTCTTCGGTGATGAACCTGCGCATCCAGTGCGAATAGTCTTTTAGAGAACCTGGTGGCGGACGCTCTATACCTGCACGGTGAGGCAGAATGACGCCGACCTGCATTGCCGGAAAGTCCTCACGGATCGCCCGAAGCGCTGGCGTCATATCCGTATCTGCAGAAACCAAAACGATCTGGTCGATACGGCCATCCTCAGCCAAGCTGGCTTGACGCGCCGCCAGGCGGTACATACTGACGGCGATATGTACGTCGGTTTCCTTTTCCTCCAGCTTCCAGATATCGACTTTGTCCTGGCGCGAAGGACGTGTCTGCTTATCAATAAACCGTGGTGCCTTAGCCGGGTCCAGCTGATGCCGCCCGTAGTGCACCTGGACACCCTTCGCCTTCAAAGCCCTGACATAAGTGTCCTGGGCCTCTTTGGACTGAATCCCACGTGTAGCGAGCTCTGGTTTTACGCCTGAGGTGAAGTAGTCGACCGACACCAAATGGCTGGCGGGATCTTGTACATGGGCAACGTGCGCAAGTAGCCCTGGCAAATCCAGCCACTTGTAATCAGTGCCTGCCAGCAAGCCGTAGAAGAGGTTGTAACCGTCAACAAAGAAAGCTGTTCGCACAAATCCGTTCCCTAGAAACGAAAAAACCGGCTTTCGCCGGTTTCTTCACCCCAACGGCCAGCGAACTGAATCGCTGCGTACGGGGTTGAGTAGTAAGTTAACTTTACAAGGCTTTGACCGCTCCGTCAAAGGTGCGCGGGTATCTCAACGGGTGCAGAGCATTACCCTCACGGGAGCCCGCTTTTCAGCGACTTTTTTGCTCATATCTGGTTACCGCCTTTCCCTCGGCATACCATAAGTCTGCCTGCAGGTTTACGCAGGTCTTGCCCCTATGCAGAGGATGCTACGTGTACGAACCCCTGAGAGACCCCGCCGCAATCACCGCCGCTAATCAGTTCTTTGATGATCTGATCGCTTTAGCCGACCCCGACAATGTGCTGCCCCTGCTGCGCCCACAGGTTGAAGATTACCGATGGGAAACGCTGAACCACAGCGGCCACCCAACAACGCGCAATCAACTGCACGGCTTCCTTGGTGGGCTGATGGTCACCGGGACGCTATCGCCAGAACATATCCACGCGCTAAGCCAACGTATCAACCAGGGCCACGCTGCCGGCTGGATGTAGTATTGCCCACGACCGGCGCGTCGGGCCTCGTACCGGACTAGTAACCTTTCAGAATGCGGAACTGCCCGTCATTGCCGTATTCACCAGCCCCGAGATCGATCTCGGCGCACAGGCGCTTTTTAGTCCCGCACTCGGTCAGCACAACCTTGCCGCCCTTTTCCTCAAGGTATTCGGCCTTAGCCCGCAGCTTGGCGATTTCTTTCGGACTCGGCACCAGTATCAGTGCGACGGCCAGGACAACCAGCAACAACAGCGCGGCAGTACCGGCCCACAGCGCCCCCCATTGCCAACTGAACGACGCCGCCGCTTGGCTCAAGCGCTGCTCGGCCTGCTCCGCACGAGCTGTAGCGCCATCCAGCGCGCTTACAGCGGGTTTTACCGACCCACCTAGGGTTTTCACTGTCTCGTCACGAACGGCTACCAAGGCGCTGCTGACAGCCTCTGAGACGGCAATGCGCGTTGCTTTCTCGATAATGAGCGCAGACGCCTTACCCGCCATTTCCATCTCCCGCACGGCGGCGCGGGCCTGCTCGACGGTATGTTCCAACCCGGCCCGCTGGGCCTCTAGCCGCTCGATGGCCACCACTGCCGCTTTCTGCTGCTCCTGGGCAACGGCCATCAGGCCGAACAGTTCCTGTTCACTCACGCTCATTGCATCGCCTCACATGCTGAAATCGGGGCCGCTGCGCCCACGTTTGACCGGGCCTTCATTGCTCAAGGCCACGTGCTTCGGGGCCTTCGCGGCCACTTCCTGTTCTTTAGCTCGTTCCTGTGCCGCCTGCTCGGCGGCACGCTCCTGGGCGACTCGCTGCGCCTCAGCCGTCAGGCGTGCGCGCTCGGCTTCGATCCGCGCGGCCATGTCCTGGGACTGCTGAAAACGGGCCTTGAACGCCTCCATGCCAGCGCTCGCCGCGCCGGCAACGTGTTCACGGGCCGCACGCGCGGCGCGGGCCTGCTCGATATTGATGATTTGCGCCGATACGTTGCCCAGTTCGGTACGGTCAGCGGACAACTGGCGGCGGTCGTTGTTGACCTCAAGCCGAGTGACGTTGCCCAGCGGGGCGCGCTGTTTGCGCTCGCATTCGCGCCGAATAGCCGTCACGCGGGGGCCTTCATGAATGGTCGGCAGACGATCAAGCTCGACGGCGCGCTCCAGCTCGCCCGACGCCAGCGCGGCGGCGCGCTGCTCGACCAGTGAGCGCCGGTCTACCCGTGCTTCACTGCCTGCCCGCTCCAGGGCGTGATTGGTGCGCGCCTCGATCATCGCCCGCACCCATTCGATTTCCTGCGGCCCTCGCTTCACGTCGTCCAGCTCGCGGGTCTTCTCACCCAGCGCGCCGGAAGGCTCAAGGCGGCGGGTAGTCATGAGAATGTGCGCGTGGTGGTTGCGCTGGTCGCCCTCCCGGTCGGGCGTGTGCACGGCCAGTGTTCCGGCTGTGCCGTAGCGGTCGGCCAGCGCTTGGCCGATGCCCACAGCAAGCTCCCGGCGCTGGGCCGGTGACAGCTCGGCGGGCAGGGCCACCAGCACTTCACGGGCCACGCGGGCATTCTTGCGAACCTCGGCAGCTTCGGCCCGGTTCCACAGCTCGGCGGACGGCTGCGGGGCCATTCCTTCCGGCGCAAAGCTAGCGACGTGTTCCACGCCAGTGCGCCGCCGATAGTCGTGAACTTCGCCGGTACGCATGTCGGTGATCTCTTCGCCATTACGATAGGCAGCGGCAGCAGTGGCCGAACGGCCACTTCCCCTACTGACTGTCTTAACACTGGCTGAATAGATCGCCACGGCTGTGGATTCTCGCTTTTGCTGTTTGGGTTTTGATTTTGTCGGCTTGCCGACCGCGCTGCAAACGAAGTTTGCGTAAGTGCGCCCTTCTATTCTTTCAGGGTCGTACTGTGCACGCCAATACTCTAGCGTAGAATCAAAAAATCAGACACCATTAGACACCAGGAGAGGGAAAGCACATATGGCTGATTTAGAAGCGCTCAAACTCAAACGCGACCAACTCAATGCACGTATTCAGCAGGCAGAAGCACGACAACGCGCTACAGCTAAGAAAGCTGATGATCGGGTCAAAGTTCTGGTGGGTGCGGCTGTACTTCACCAGCAAACACAATCGACTGAGAAGCGCGCTGCTCTACTTTCACTGCTCGACAGTTTCCTAACTCGGCCTGCTGAACGTTTGGCAGTTTTGGGGGAAGACGGGCAAGGGTCTGAGGCGTTCAAACGATTGGTGTCTGGGGGTACTGAGTGAGTTTCTGGATAACGGTCTACCTGAATCCAGATGCAGATGACCGCAATGCAGAAAACACCCTGGCTTCGTGGGAAGGCCCCCTACACAGTTGGAACGGTTTCAAGGATCTGATTGCGGCCGGAAAGCTTACACAAACGCGCGCTGACTTCTTCCCAAGCCTGTACAGGGGTCTAGCCTGTGACGTGCTGCCCATTCTGCCAGTGGTGAAGAGGCCAAAAATATCGGCCCACTACACGCCAGAAATGCTCCAGGAACGAATAGCCAGATGCCCGCCAGACGCCGAGCTGGGCATCATGATTTGGGATATGGGCTGATTTCAGGTGCCGTGTGAAATCGCTAGTACGGGGATGTAAGCCGGAACCCCAGAAATTTCCGTCACCCTAGTTGGGTGGGCTCAACACTCGTGTCACCAGCTACCTTCTGGAGAATCGAGCTCGGCCATCCCTCCCTGGACGGGCATCGCTCGACGA